>NZ_JBFAAX010000001.1:0-58845 GCF_040639995.1 Actinosynnema sp. NPDC023658
GCGAGGTCTATCGCGCACTGACCAGCACAAACCCCCACCACGCCACCCAACCCACAAACCCAGCCACCGCCGCTTGACTTCTATAGGAGCATCCCCCCTCCGAGCTGCGCTGACACCGGAATTGTCGTACCCCTGGGCTAGCGTCCGCGGGCATGGGCATCGATCACGTGGCGGTCGTCGAGGAGTACAGCGGGTTCTTCACCGAGGCGGTGGAGGGCAACCTGGCCGCGCCGGTGCCCAGCTGCCCCGGGTGGACGGTGGACGACCTGGTCGCGCACCTGGCGGAGGTGCAGGCGTGGTGGACGGCGGTCGTGCTGGCGAAGGGCGCGTACCCCGACGAGGAGGCGGCGCGGCGGGCCTCCGACACCGGGCCGGACCGGGTCGAGGGGTGGCGGGAGATCAGCGCCCGCTACGTCGCGGTGCAGCACGAGTACCTGCGCCACGCCGGGCCGGACGCGCCGGTGTGGGTGTGGTGGAACGACGAGGGGCGGGACACGGCGGCGGCGCTGGCGTCCCGGCAGGCGCACGAGGCCGTGGTGCACTGCTGGGACGCCCAGCGGGCCGCGGACAAGGTCAAGCCGATCCCGGCCGAGCTGGCGGCGGACGGCGTCGACGAGTTCCTGGAGCGCTTCCTGCACGGCGAGGAGTGGACGGCCGGGCCCGCGGTGCTGGAGCTGGTGGCGACCGACACCGGGGCGAGGTGGTGGCTGGGCACGGACGGGACCACGACGCCGAAGTGGCTCGCGGGCGGCGCGCTCGCCGGCGGTGGATCGGCGGGTGGTGAGCTCGCGGGTGGCGGCTCCCGGCCCGGTGAATACGCGGCCGACGCGGTGGACGCCCGGGTCGCGGGCACGGCGGAGCAGCTCTACCTGCTGCTGTGGCGGCGGCTGGGCATGGGGGAGGTGACCGTCACGGGTGATGACGTGACGGTGGAGGCCCTGCTCGGCTGGCCGAACCTGACCTGACCCCCGATCGGGGCCCGGCGCCGGCGTCCGCCCTGCTCAGGGAGCTTGGCGGGCGTGGCGCGGGCTCGGGCCGGCGGGTGGGGACCGGCCCGGCGGGGGAGGCCGGTGGTCGTGGTGCCCGAAGTCGGTGGGCGGGGCGCTGATCGACTTTTGCGCACCACACCCCCGCGTCGCTTATCGTCGCAGGTGTGGAACGACCGCTCTTCGTGGTCGGCGACGTGCACGGGCACCTCGCCGAGCTGACTCGCGCCCTGCACTCCTCCGGCCTCGTCGACGCCGACGGGGACTGGTGCGGTGGCGGGGCGGAGCTGTGGTTCCTCGGTGACTTCGTCGATCGCGGCCCCGACGGGATCGGGGTGATCGAGTTCGTGATGCGCCTCGCGGAGCAGAGCGGTGGCCAGGTGGACGCCCTCATCGGCAACCACGAGGTGCTGCTGCTGGGCATGCACCGGTTCGGCGACCGCAACGTGCCCGGCGCACCCACGCCGCGCAGCTTCGCCCGCAGCTGGCTGCTCAACGGCGGCCTGCGCAGCGACCAGGACCGCCTCACCGACGCCCACATCGAGTGGCTGACCACCCGCCGCGTCCTCACCGAGGTCGACGGCCACCTGCTGATGCACTCCGACACCCTCGCGTACCTGGAGTGGGGCACCACGATCGACGACGTGAACGCGGCCGTCCGGGCCGTGCTCAAGGGCGACGACCTGGAGCACTGGTGGGAGTGCTGGCGCAAGATGACCACCCGCTACGCCTTCCGCGGCCCGGACGGCGCGGTGGTGGCGAGCGAGCTGCTCGACGTGCTCGGCGGTCACGAGGTGGTGCACGGGCACAGCGTCATCGCGGACCAGCTCGGCGTGCCGCCGGAGCAGATCGACGGCCCGCTGCGGTACGCCGACGGCAGGGTGCTGGCCGTCGACGCGGGCCTCTACAGCGGCGGCCCGTGCCTGGTCGTCCAACTGGGACGCGACGACAGCCCGGCCGGGACGGCCGACGCCGTGCCCGGCGACGCGGGCGGCGTTGCGGAGGACACGGACTGAGCGCAGCATGGCTGCACCCGGTAAGGAGGCACGCCATGCTGACCGCGACCCGCACCACGACGATCCTGCCCGTGTCCGATCCGGACCGGGCCTCCCGCTTCTACGCGGACCAGCTCGGTCTCACCCCGCTCGGCGGCGGTCCGGGCGACGGCACCCGCCTGTTCGAGCTCGGCCGCGGCGACGCGCTCGGCCTGATGCCCGCCGAGGAGGGCGCGCAGAGCGGCCACACCGTGCTCACCTTCGAGGTCGACGACCTGGAGAGCGAGATCGGGGACCTCCAACGGCGCGGCGTCCGGTTCGAGGACTACGACCTGCCCGAGCTGAAGACCGTCAACCACATCGCGGTGCTCGGTTCGCAGAAGGCGGCCTGGTTCCACGACAGCGAGGGCAACGTCCTGTGCCTGCACGAGGTCGCCGGCTGACGTCCCCGGCCGACGTCCCCGGCCGACACCCGGGTCGGCGTCCCCGGGACTCAGGGCAGGGCCACGATCTCCTTGCCCAACGGCATCAGCGACACGGGCACGAGCTTGAAGTTCGCCACGCCCAGCGGGATGCCGATGATCGTCACGCACAGCAGCACGCCGGTGACGACGTGGCCGATGGCGAGCCAGATGCCCGCGACCACGATCCACACGACGTTGCCGAGCAGCGACGGGGCGCCCGCGTCGGGCCGGTCCACCACCGTGCGCCCGAACGGCCACAGCGCGTAGTTGGCGATGCGGAACGACGCCAGTCCCCACGGGATCGTGATGATCAGCACGCAGCACACCACGCCGGCGACCGCGTACCCGACGGCCAGCCAGAAGCCGCTCAGGACCAGCCAGATCAGGTTCAGGATGAGCCTCACGAGTCCATCCTGCCCGATTAAGCTCCCGACCCGTGCCGAACAAACTCCGCTGGGGTGTCGTGGCGACCGGCGGCATCGCCGACGTCGTCACCGGTGACCTCCGCCTGCTGCCCGACGTCGAGGTGCTCGCGGTGTCGTCGCGCGCGCTGCCCAAGGCCGAGGCCTTCGCGGCCAAGCACGGGATCCCGCGCGCCTACGGCGACTACGCCGACCTGCTGGCAGACCCGGACGTGGACGTCGTCTACGTGGCGACGCCGCACGTCCAGCACCACGAGGTGACGCGGGCCGCGCTCGAAGCGGGCAAGCACGTGCTGTGCGAGAAGCCCGCCACGCTCACCCTGCCGGACCTGAAGGACGTGGTGGACCTCGCCCGTGAGCGCGGCCTGTTCTTCATGGAGGCCATCTGGACGCGGTTCAACCCGCTCATCGTGCGCATGACCGAGCTGATCGCGGACGGCGCGATCGGTGAGGTCCGGTCGGTGCGGGCGGACTTCGGCTTCACCCTGGAGCACGACCCGGCGCACCGGCTGTGGAACAAGGCCCTCGGCGGCGGCTCCCTGTTCGATTTGGGCATCTACCCGGTGTCGTTCGCGCACCTGGTGCTCGGTGAGCCGGACACGGTCGCCGCGCACGGCCGCCTGGTCGACGGCGTGGACGCCGAGATCGGCATGCTGCTCGGCTACCCGGGCGGCGAGCACGCGTTGCTGGCGTCCTCGCTGGTCAGCCCCTTGAAGACCGGTGCGGTCGTGTACGGCACGAGTGGCCTGGTGGAGCTGCCGGAGGCGCTGTACAACCCGAGCGTGATCGTCGTGAACGGGGTGGAGCACCGGCACGAGCAGGAGGGCGCCGGGTACGTGCCGCAGCTGCGCGAGGTCGTGCGGCGGGTGTCGGCGGGGGAGACGGAGAGCCCGTCCGTGCGGCCCGCCGAGTCGCTCGCGATCCTGCGCACGCTCACCAGGGCCGCCGAGCAGGTCGGCCTGACCTACGACGACGTGGCCGGCTGACCGTGCGGCGGGAGTTCCTGCTCGCGGGCGTGGGCGTCGTGCTCGTCGGCGCGGTGGGGTGGGCGGTGCTCACACCGTCCTCGGTGGACGTCGCGGTCATCACGTCGGTCGCCGGGGACGGTTCGGTGGAGTGGGTGGACGCCGAGATCGTCCGGGCCGAGTCGGACAGCTCGGCGGTGCGGGAGCTGCCCGGGTCCGAGCACCGGCACGTGTCGCGGCCGGCCGACGACGCGACCATCCACACCGCGCTGGGCTGCGGCGAACCCGTCGGGCCGCGGCTGTCGTCCGGGCTGGGCGCGGTGGAGTGCTCGCGGGACGACTTCCTGGCGATGCCCTACCCGCCGTACGCGCCGAAGCTGTACTTCGACGGCGACGGGCGGATCGTGGAGGTCGCCGGGCGCTATCACCCGTGACCGCCCGGCCGGTCGGCCAGCAGGGCTTCCGTCACCCGCACGACCGCCTCGACCCGGCGGCTGCCCGGCGTGAGCAGGTGGCTCAGCGCCACCCGCACGATCGTGTCCGCGACCAGGTGCACGCGCGCGTCGGGCAGCTCGGGCCAGTGCTGGCGGATGTGCTGGGCGAACACCGAGGTGGCCAGCGCGAGCACCGGTTTCCCCCTGGTGGTGAGGAACGGGAGCATGTCCTCGGCGTTCGCGCCGTTGAGCACCGACCTGGCCAGCACGTCCCGCCCGGCCAGGTCGAACGCGAACGCGATGCCCCGGCGTAAGCCCTCCAGGGGGTCGGGTTCGCCCAGCAGCCGCTCGCGGATGCCGTGCACGAACTCGGCGGTCTTGTGCAGCGCCACGGCCTGCACGAGCCGTTCCTTGTTGCCGAACTCGTTGTAAACGGTCTGCCTGCTCACGCCCGCCTTGACCGCGACCTCCGCCATGCGCAGGCCCCGGGAGCCGTGCGCCGCGAGCAACTCGGCCGCCGCGTCGAGCAGGGCCCTGGTGAGTTCCGTCACGGCGCAAAGCTTGGCACAGCGCATAGGGTGCGAGCCGTGCCGCTGACCGTGGGATTCGACCTGGACATGACGTTGATCGACCCCAGGCCGGGCATGGCGGCGGTCATGGACGCGGTGGCGGCGGAGAGCGGCTACCCGCTCGACGGCGCGCACTTCGCGGCCAACCTCGGCCCGCCGCTGGACATGACCTACCGCGAGTTCGGCGTGCCCGAGGCCGACATCCCGGACCTGATCGCCCGGTTCCGCGAGCTGTACCCGGAGGTCGTCATCCCGGCCACGGTCGCCCTGCCGGGCGCGGCGCAAGCGCTTGCGGCGGTGCGTGAGCTGGGCGGGACGACGATCGTGGTGACCGGCAAGTACCGGGCCAACGCGGCGCTGCACCTGGCCGCGTTCGACTGGCACGTCGACCACCTGTTCGGCGAGCTGTGGTCGACCGGCAAGGCGGAGGCGTTGAAGGCGCACGGCGCGGCGGTGTACGTGGGCGACCACGTGGGTGACGTGCGCGGTGCGAAGGCGGCGGGCGCGGTGTCCGTGGGCGTGGTGACCGGGCCGTGCGACGCCGACGAGCTGACCGCCGAGGGCGCGGACGTCGTGCTGCCGGACCTGACGGCGTTCCCCGCGTGGCTGCGGGCCAACGCCGAGCGGCTCACCGCCGCGGTCGGGCGCCCCTCACCGCGCTGAGCACGCCCAGCGCGAGCCCCGCGGGCGCGAGCAGCCAGCCCGCCGCGAACACCCAGGCGGGCAGACCGCGTTCGCCGACGATGAACATCGCGACGATGGCCGCCACGCCGAGCGCGAACAACGCCACTGCCAGCGGCATCAGCTTCGTGGTCGACATGGGGTGAAGCGTAGTCGCGCGATCGGAGGTGCCCCGGCGGTGGTGTTCTGGATAGTCTGGTGGGACGCGTCCTGGGCACGCCCGGGGCGCGTTCGTCGTGTGATCGCTCAGTAAGGATTGGTGAGAACGGTGCCGACCGGCAAGGTCAAGTGGTACGACTCGGAGAAGGGCTTCGGCTTCGTCACCCAGGACGGTGGCGAAGACGTCTACGTGCGGAAATCCGCGCTGCCCCCGGGTGTCGAGGGCTTGAAGGCCGGTCAGCGGATCGAGTTCGGCATGGCCGAGGGCAGGCGCGGGCCGCAGGCGTTGTCCGTCCGCCTGATCGACCCGGCGCCCTCGGTCGCGGAGGCCCGCCGCCGCCCGGCGGAGGAGCTGCACGGCCTGATCGAGGACATGATCAAGCTGCTGGAGCTGAAGGTGCAGCCGGAGCTGCGCCGCGGCCGCTACCCGGACCGGAAGAACACGAAGCTGATCTCCGAGGTCGTCCGGGCCGTGGCGCGGGAGCTCGACCCGTAGGTCGACGGGCCCGGGACTACCAGAAAGCCGTCGAAGCCCCAGGTCGCAAGCCTGGGGCCGGTCACGGAGAACCGCGGGGTCGGACTAGGAGCGGTCGTCCACGGAGAGGACCCAGGTGCCCCGGGCGACGAAGTCGAACGCGCCCGTGTCGCCGGCCTCGATGCGCGCCCCGTACTGCTGCACCTCGACGCTCTCCAGCTGGTCGTCCCGGTTCGGCAGCACCAGCGTGTAGGCGAACCTCGGCTCGCGCTGGGTGAACAGCTTGCTGCGCAACGGCTCCTGCTGTTCGCCTCGGGCGTTGCGGTAGGTGAACTTGACCGACCAGGCGGTCTCCGCCAGCTCACCCGGGACCGAGATCTGCACCGGCCTGCCCGGCCGCACGCGCAGCACGCCGACCGCGTCGGCGTCGACCGCGCAGTTCTCCGACTGCAGGTCGCAGTACTGGGACGGCCTGACGTTGATCGCCTCACCGTCGGCGTAGAACGTCACCTCGGGGTCGGTGGGCGCCGCGCAACCGGCCAGGACCAGCAGCGACAGCGGGATGAGGAGTCGGCGCACGGCGGTCGAGCCTACGTGCCCGGCCTGGGCACCACGGGCGCGGCCCGCAGCGGGCGGTCGCCGCCGAGGCCGGGGATGAGCGTCGCGCCGCGCCGCGTCTGCACGGTCTGCGCCAGCCCGACCGCCAGCAGCACGGCCAGCACGGTGAAGCCGATCCAGTACTCGGTGGGCAGCAGCACGCCCAGCGCGCCGCCGAACACCCAGCCCAGCTGCAGGATCGTCTCCGACCGGCCGAACGCCGAGGCCCGCGACTCGTCCGGCACGTCGTCCTGGATGACCGCGTCCAACGACACCTTGGCCAGCGAGCTGGCGGTCGCGCCGACCAGCCCCACGGCCGCCGCCGTCACCAGGCCCGGCAGCACCGCCGCCAGCACCACCGTCGCCAACGCCGACACCAAGCACCCGATGACCACCTGGTCGGGTGAGCCGAACTGCAGTCGTGCGCCGACGGCGTTGCCGAGGAAGCTGCCCACCCCCGCCGCGGCGGCGATCACGCCCAGCAGCAACAACTGCATGAACGCGTCACCCTCGGTCTGGGCGCGCACCACGAACGCGGCGAACAGCATCAGGAACCCGGTCTGCATCCGGATCGCGCCGTTGGCCCACAGCGCCACCACCACCGAACGCCCCAGCGGCTGCCGCGTCGGCTTGCGCGGCTTCGCCCGCAGCGACGCCGGCACCTCGCCCTCGGTGACCTCCACCCAGGACGGGATGCGCAGGCAGTAGTAGCCGTTCGCCAGGCACAGC
Organism: Actinosynnema sp. NPDC023658; assembly: GCF_040639995.1. NCBI lineage: Bacteria > Bacillati > Actinomycetota > Actinomycetes > Pseudonocardiales > Pseudonocardiaceae > Actinosynnema > Actinosynnema sp. NPDC023658. The sequence goes on from NZ_JBFAAX010000001.1 coordinate 7,477, forward strand.
ACGGCCGTGAACCACAACGCGCCCGGCGAGCCGAACACGTTCGCGAACCCGGCCGCGACCGCACCGAACACACCACCCGCCGCCAGGCCGAACACCGTCATCCGGGCGTTCGTCTTGGACAGCGTGATCTCGCGCGGCAGCACGCGCGGCGTGATCGCGGCCTTGAGCACCATGAACGACTTCGACAGCACCATGCTGCCCAGCGCCGCCGGGTACAGGCCCCAGTTGTCGAAGTTCAACGCCATCACGATCGACAGGAACACCCGCAGCACGCACGACGCCGCCAGCGCCACCCGCCTGCCGTGCTGGATCCGGTCCAGCGCGGGCCCGATGACCGGCGCGACCACCGCGAACGGCGCCACCGTGATCAGCAGGTACAGCGCCACCTTGCCGCGGCTCTCGCCCGCGGCGGCGGAGAAGAACAGGGTGTTGGCCAGCGCGACCGCCATCGCCGCGTCGGCCGCGTAGTTGAGCATCACCGCGTAGGTCAGCGACGACAGGCCGGACTGCTTGGCGCCGTCGGCGTGGGCGGCCCGGCGGAACGCGGCCAGCGCCTTGCCGCTGAGCTGCCTCGTGCGGAACCACACCACGCGGGTCACGGTGAGCTTCTTCGGCAACGTCGGCGCGGTCGGCTCCTCACCACCCGGCGGCGGCGGCGCGAAGCGCGCGGACTCCCGGTCCCCGCCCCGCGGCGGCGGACCGCCCGGCGGCGGCGCCGACCGACCGCGCGACCGGTCGCGCGGTGGCGGCTGACCGTTCGGTGGCGGCTGACCGTTCGGCGGGGTCGGCGGTGCGCCGGGTGTCGGGTACGGCCGGGTGCGCGGCTTGTACTCGTCGTCCTCCCACGGGTACCGCCGCGACTGGTCTTCCGGCCGAGGGGGTGTCACCCCTCAATCCTGCCTCACCCGGCACGACCGCGTCTCAGACATTGCCGCCGGTGAGCACGGTGGCGATCGACTCGCCGGGCACGTCCGCGACGGCGATCGCGGCCAGCCCGATCGCCCCCGCCGGCTCCAGCACCAACCCGAGCGCGCCCCGGGCCAGCGCCATCGCGTCCCGGATGGCGTCGTCGGGCACCAGCAGCATGTCGTCCACCAGCGCCCGCAGCCGGGGGATCGCGGCCGGCACCGGCACCCGCACCGCGATCCCGTCCGCGATCGTGTCGATCGGCGTGTCGCCCGCCGGCCGCCCGGCCCAAGCGCGCGCCACGGCCGGCGCACCCTCCGCGCACACCCCGACGATCCGCGTGCCCGGCGAGTGCTCCTTGATCCAGCGCGCCATGCCGGTGATCAACGCGCCGTCACCGACCGGGATCACCGCCGTGTCGAAGGCGTGGCCCGCGCCCAGCAGCTCGACGGCGATGCTCCCCGCCCCCTCGGTGACGGCGACGTCCCGACCGTCCTCGACGAACACCGCACCCACCCGCTCGGCGTGCGCCCGGGCCACCGCCTTGGCACCGGTGAAGTCACCCGGCACCTCCACCACGGACGCGCCCAGCGACCGCATCCGCCGCACCTTGTCCGGCACCGCCGCCGACGAGACGAACACCTCCACCCCGAACCCCCGGCGACGACCCACGTACGCCACCGCCTGCCCGAAGTTGCCCGCCGACGCGCACACGACCGTGCGACCCGGCGGCAGCGTCGCGCCCAGGAAGTCCGCGCCGCGACCCTTGAAGCTGCGCAGCGGGTTGACCGTCTCGACCTTGACGAGCACCCGCCGCCCCAACGCCTCGCACAACTGCTCGTCCACGTACTGCGGTGTCCCCCGGAACACGGGATCGATGGTCTCGGCGGCGCGGGCGATGTTGTCCAGGTCGATGTCCACGCGCCAGACGGTAGGTCACCCGGTCGTGAAGCGGACCCGGAAGATCGTCGGCCAGTTCTTGCCCGTCACCAGGAACTCGTCCGTGCCCGGCACCGCCGCGATGCCGTTGAGCACGTCACTGGCCGGCACGTCGTCCGGCCGCAGCACGCCCAGGTCCACGGTCGCCGTGACGCGACCGTCCGCCGGGTCGATGCGCACCACCTCGTCGGTCTGCCACACGTTCGCCCACACCTGCCCGCCGACGCACTCCAGCTCGTTCAGGCGCGTCACCGGCTGCCCGTCCCGGCGCACCGCCACCGAACCGGTCACCGCGAACGAACCGGGGTCGCGGAACGTCAGCTCGTCGGAACCGTCGCTCATCACCAACCGGCCGCCATCCCGGCACAGCCCCCAACCCTCACCCTCGTAGGTGACGCGCCTCACTTCTTCGAGGGTGTCCCGGTCCCACTCGATGGCCACCCCGTCCCGCCAGGTGAGCTGCCAGACGCGGTCGTCCACCACCGTGATGCCCTCGCCGAACAGCGGCTGCGGCAGCTCCACGCGCCGCTCCACCTCGCCCGTCCCCGGGTCGACCCGACGCAGCGACGACTGCCCCTCCAGGCCGGTGCCCTCGTAGAGCACCCCGTCGACCAGCTCCAACCCCTGCGTGAACGCGCCGGTGTCGTGCGGCAGCGTGCCCAGCACCTCCACCCCCGCCGGCCGGTCCGTTGACCCACCCGGAGGGGTGGCGCACGCCGCCGACAGGACGAAGACCACCGCCATCAGGACCCACCGCACGTCCGAAAGGGTGGCACGTGTGCACGGGGCTGCGAAGACGTGCGGCACAATCCACCTGTGACCGCCACGCCGACCCAGCAGCCCGATCCAGCGCTCGCCGACCCCGAGGCAGTCCGGCTCGCCCGAGCCGCCGCACAAGAGGAAGCGGGCGCGGAACGCGTCGGTGACCACGTGGGCACGGTCGCCGAGGACGAGGTGTCGGCCACCCACCTGTTCGAGGCCGAGCACGCGGGCTACCGCGGCTGGAACTGGGCCGTCACGGTCGCGTTCGCCGGCCCCGGCACGCCCCTCTCGGTCAGCGAGGTCGTGCTGCTGCCCGGCGACGACGCCCTCGTCGCACCCGACTGGGTGCCGTGGCACGAGCGCGTCCGCGCCGGCGACCTCGGCGTGGGCGACCTGCTGCCAGCCCCCGAGGACGACCCGCGCCTGGCGCCCGGCTACGTCGGCTCCGACGACCCCGCCGTCGAGGAGGTCGCGCTCGAGATCGGCCTCGGCCGGGTCCGGGTGCTCTCGCGCGAGGGCGTCCTCGACGCCGCCCAGCGCTGGCACTCCGGCGACTTCGGCCCCCGCAGCGAGATGGCCCGCAGCGCCCCCGCCACCTGCGGCACCTGCGGCTTCTACACCCGGATCGCCGGATCGCTCGGCGCCGCCTACGGCGTGTGCGCCAACGAGCTGACGCCGGCCGACGGGCACGTGGTGCACGTGGAGTACGGGTGCGGCGCCCACTCCGAGGTCGAGGTCGAGGGCGGCCCGCTGGTGCCCGTCGCGGAGGTCGTCTACGACGACGCGGTGCTGGACGTCGAGGCGAACCCGGTGCCCCAGGCGCCCGCCGCCGACGCCCCGGCCGACGAGAGCGGGAAGTGACCGCGGACCCGTTCGGCACCGAGGCGCTGCGCGAGTCGGTGCTGGCCGCGTGGCGCGGCTCGCCCACGCGGTTCCGCGAGGACGCCAACGCCGAGGAGGACCTCAGGCTCGGCGGCTACCGCGACCGGCTGCTGGTGGAACTGGCGCAGAACGCCTCCGACGCCGCCGGCGACACCCCCGGCGTGCTCCGCCTGACCCTCGTCGACGGCGAACTGCGCGCCGCCAACACCGGTGCGCCCCTCGACGCGGCGGGCGTGGCGGCACTGGCGTCCCTGCGCGCGTCCTCGAAGGCCACCGACACCGTCGGCCAGTTCGGCGTGGGCTTCGCCGCCGTCCTCGCGGTGACCGACGAACCACGCGTCGTCTCGCGGTCCGGCGCGGTGGCGTTCTCCGCCGCCCGCACGCGCGACGCCGTGCCGACCCTGGCGTCCGCCCGCGGCGGCGACGTGCCCGTGCTGCGGCTCGTGTGGCCGTCGGACGAGTCGGACGTGCCCGACGGGTTCGACACCGAGGTGCGGCTGCCCCTCAAGGTCCAGGCCGACGGCCTGCTCCCCGAGTTCGCCGCCCAGGCGCCCGACCTGCTGCTCGCACTGCCCGGCCTGCGGCGCATCGAGGTGGGCGACGACGCGTGGGAGCGGACCGAGTCCGACGGCGTCGTGGTGCTCACCGGACCGTCCGGCGCGCAGCGGTGGCTCGTCCGCCGGGTCGGCGGCGAACTGCCCGCCTCCCTCGTCGCGGGCGTCGAGTCCCGGCCCCACTGGTCGGTGTGCTGGGCGTGGCCGATGGACGAACCCCTCTCCGGTGACGTCCTGCACGCGCCCACCCCCACCGACGAGAAGCTGTCACTGCCCGCCCGGCTGATCGCCACCCTCCCCGTCGAACCCTCCCGACGACGGGTGCTCGCCGGTCCGGCCGCCTCGTTCGTGCTCGACCAGGCCGCCCAGGCCTACCCCGGCCTGGTCACCGAACTGCCCGCGGTCGAGCGCACCTCCCTCGTGCCGCTGCCCGGATTCCCGCTGTCCGAAGTGGACGACCGGCTGCGCAACGGCGTCCTGGCCGCCCTGCGCACCGCCTCCTGGCTGCCGCTGGCCGACGGCGAGTGGGCCGCGCCCACCACCGCGAAGGTGCTCGACCTCGCGTCGTTCGAACTGGTCGAGCTGCTCGAAGACGTCATCCCCGGCCTCCTCGACCACGAACTGACCCTGCCACCGCACGCCAAGGCGCTGGCCGCGCTCGACGTCCCCCGGCTCGGCGTGTCCGAAGTGGTCGCCGCCCTCACCGGGGTCGGCGGCGACCCGACGTGGTGGCACCAGGTGTACGACGCCCTCTCACCCGTCGCGGACGTCGACTCCACCGCGCGCGAGGAGATGGGCAGCCTGCCCGTGCCGCTGGTCGACGGGCGACTGGTCAGCAGCCCTCGCGGCGTCCTCGTCGGCACGGACACCGAGCAGTTCCCGGTCCCAGGCCTGCGGATCGCGCACCCCGAGGCGGCGCACCCGCTGCTCCTGCGCCTCGGCGCCACCGAGGCGGGCCCCGCCGAGCTGCTGGACTCCGACGCCGTCCGCGAAGCCGTCCACCGCAGCCTCGACGACCCCACGCTCGACGGCGCCGAACTGGTGCGGACCGTGCTGCGGCTCGTGTCGCGGACCGGCGGCCGGCCCTGGCTCGGGGAACTCGCCCTGCCCGCCGCGGACGGCGAGTGGCGACGGGCCGACGAGCTCGTCCTGCCCGACTCGGCGCTGCTGACGGTGCTGGAGGACGACGCGCCGTTCGGCGTCCTGGACGCCTCCGTGGCCGACGAGTGGCCCCGGTCCGCGCTGGTCGAGGTCGGCGTCATCGACGGCTTCACCGTGGTCGAGGACGACTCGCCCACCGAACCCGACCACGACCTCGCGGACGAGGGCTACTGGTGGGACGCGTTCGACGTCCCGCCCACCCGCGTCCTCGGCATCCGCGACCTGGACCTCGTCGCCCGCGACAAGTGGCCTCAAGCGCTCGCGATGATGGCCGCCGATCCCGCCGCGTGGCGGGCCGTGACCGAACCCGACGGCTACACGGGCTGGTGGCTGGCCCGGTACGCGACGATCGACGGCGTGCCGCTGGGGTCGTGGCGACTGCCCGACGCGGACGAGCTCGAAGGCCTCTACGACGTCGTGCCGCCGATCGACCTGCCGCCGCACGTCCTGGCCGCCGCCGGTGTGCGCACCTCGCTGGGCGTGGTCGACGAGGACGACGTGGCCGACCTGCTGGCCCGGCTCGGTGACCCGGCGCGCAAGCTGTCCGACGCCCTGGTGCTGCGCGTGCACGCCCAGCTGGCCGAGGTGGCCGACTCGGTGAGCGTCGAGCCGCCGGACCGGGTGCGGGTGCTGACCGGCGCCGCCGAACCGGCCGACGACGTGCTCGTCCTCGACCTGCCGTGGCTGCTCGGCGTGCTGCCGCCGGCACAGGTCCTGGCCTCCTCGGGCGCCGCCGCGGACCTGGCGGAACTCCTCGCCCTGCCGCTGGCGTCCGAAGAGGTGACCGGGACCGTCGTGGGCGAGGGTGACGAGGTGGTCTGGTCGGAGCTGGGCGCGCTGCGGCTGGCGTGCGACCTGCTCGGCGTCGACCTGCCCGTCGGGTCGCTGGTCGTGCACGACGACCTGGTCGTGACGGCGGAGGGCGCCGAGCACTCGGTGTCGTGGTGGGTGTCCGACGGCGTCGTCCACGCCGCCGACACCCCCGAGGGCCTGGCGCGTGCGCTGGCGTGGACCACGGGCCGGTGGGATGATCGGCACACCTTCGCCGCCCTGATCTCCGACCCGACGCCCGCCGTCCTGCTGGGCTGAGCACCGCCGGTCCGCCCGGCGCACTGCCGTCCCGCCCGGCCCGTTCGGCAAGATCACCCGATCGGGCAAGCGGCTCGGGGGATGAATGGAAATCCGGAATTTGTTGCCGGTAAAAGAGAGGTCGCGGCGCCCCGGCCCCCAGTGTCATCCGAGGGCCGTCCGAGCCGAGTGTTCAAGGGCGGCCTGGGCATGGGCCGAGGGACAGTGCCACCCGAAGCCCCGCCTGGGCGTGAGCCGAGGTCGGTTGTCAGCCAAGGCCCCGCCTGAGCGCGAGCCGAGGTCGGTCGGCATCGGCCCAAGGGAACCCGGGCGTGGGCCGAGGAGAGCCGGGGCGTCGGCCAAGGGCGGGCTCGGGTGCCGACCGAGGTCTCCCAGCGTCCGCCGAGGTCGCCCGGTGGCCCTCCGGATGTCCCCAGCGCCAGCGGAGGTCGCGGGTGTCAGCCGGGGCCCCGCCGCTAGCCGAGGATGTGACCGGTGCCGGGCCAGTCGAGGGCGGGACTGCTGCCGGGCCAACCGCGGGTGTGGGCCTGCTGCCGGGCCAATTGCGGGTGGGGCCGGTGTCGGGTTGGCCGCAAGTGTGACCTGTGCCGGATCGGGCGCGGGTGTGACCGGTGCCGGGTGGCTGCGGGTGGTGGAGGTGCCGGGTTGGGTGCGGGTGCGGCCGGCTGCGGGTGGGGCGGGCTGCGGGTGGGGCGGGCTGCGGGTGGGGCGGGTAGTGCTCAGTCCAGGCCCTGTTGGGCGGTCTTGCTGCCACGACGGGCGGCGGAGCGTTGCCAGGCGAAGATGCCGTAGCCGATGATCCCCAGTACGCCGCCGGACAGGCACGTCCACCCCAGGACGCCGAAGTCCCGACCGAACAGCAGCACACCGAGCAGTGCCAGCCACCACAGCGCCGTCCCGGCCACGACCACGGGCACCGGGTCGGCCAGCTTCGGTGGTAGCGCGGGCGGGGGCGGGAGGGGTGTTGCGTCCTGTTCGGCCACGTCGGGCAGGCTACCTGGCCGAAACACAGGTGGGGCACGCTCTGCCTGCTCGCCGCCACACCGATCGAGGAGATGAGATGGCCGCCGCCGAGACGCCCGACGCCGGGACAGCCAACGAACCGACAGCCGAACCGACAGCCGACCCGGCAGTCGACCCGACAGCCGATGCGAAAGCCGACCCGACAGCTGAACCGGCAGCCCGTGCGACGCACGGCGCAACGGTCGAGGCAGGGGCGCACGGAGGGACGCGCGGAGGGACGCAAGCAGGGACGCACGCCGTTGGGGTGTCGGCCGGTGCGACGCCTGTGGGTGCGGCGTCGGGAGCAGGGGAAGGCGGGACGGCCGCGGGTGGGGCGGGGCGTTCCGGGTTGGACGGGTTCTTCAAGATCTCCGCACGCGGGTCCACGGTGGCGCGGGAGGTGCGCGGTGGGCTCGTCACGTTCGTGACCATGGCCTACATCGTCGTGCTCAACCCGCTCATCCTGGGCAGCTTCGCCGCCGACGACCCCGGCGCGAAGGTCGACGTCCTCGGCAACATCCTCACCGTCCCGCAGGTCGCGGCGGTCACGGCGCTCGTCGCGGGCGTCATGACGATCCTCTTCGGACTCGTCGCCAACTACCCGTTCGCGCTGGCCACGGGCCTGGGCATCAACTCCTTCGTGGCCGTCACGATGGTGCCGCAGATGTCCTGGCCGGAAGCGATGGGCCTGGTCCTGGTCAACGGCCTGGTGGTGCTGCTGCTCGTCGTCACCGGCGTCCGCACGGCCGTGTTCAACGCGGTCCCGGCGGAGCTCAAGGCGGCCATCGCGGTCGGCATCGGCCTGTTCATCTGCTTCATCGGCCTGGTCGACGCGGGCTTCGTGCGGCGACTCCCGGACGCCGCGCACACCACCGTCCCGGTCGGCCTGGGCATCAACGGGTCGATCGCGTCGTGGCCCACGTTCGTGTTCGTCGTCGGCCTGGTGATCACCGGCATCCTGGTCGCCCGCAGGGTCAAGGGCGCGATCCTGATCGGCGTGCTGGCGGCGACCGTGCTGTCCATCGTCATCGAGGCGATCGTCAAGGCAGGCCCGTCGCAGGGCACCAACCCGGCCGGGTGGAACCTCGGCTACCCCGCGTTGCCGGAGCAGGTGTTCGGGCTGCCCGACCTCTCACTGCTGGGTGACGTGTCGCTCGGCGCGTGGACCAGGGTGCCCGCGCTGACAGCCGCGCTGCTGGTGTTCACGCTGGTGCTCACGGACTTCTTCGACACCGTCGGCACGATGACCGGCCTGGGCAAGGAAGCCGGGCTCATCGGCAAGGACGGCCAGCTGCCGGGCGTGTCCAGGGCGCTGTTCGTGGACGGCCTGGGCGCGGTCGCGGGTGGGGCGGCGTCCTCGTCGTCCAACACCGTCTACATCGAATCGGCGTCCGGCATCGCGGAGGGCGCGCGGACCGGCCTGGCCAACGTCGTCACCGGCCTGCTGTTCATCGCCGCCATGTTCCTCACCCCGCTGTACTCGGTGGTGCCGGTCGAGGCGGCGGCGCCCGCGCTGGTCGTCGTCGGCGCGCTGATGATCATGCAGATCAAGGAGATCGACTTCGCGGACTTCTCGGTCGGCCTGCCCGCGTTCCTCACGATCGTGGTCATGCCGTTCACCTACTCGATCGCCAACGGCATCGGCGCGGGCTTCGTCAGCTACGTCGTGTTGCGCGCGCTCACGGGCCGTGCACGCAGCGTGCACCCGCTCATGTGGATCGTGGCCGCGGCGTTCGTCGTCTACTTCGCGATCGGCCCCATCCAGGCCGCTCTCGCCGGCTGAATGGGCAAGTTCACACGATGGGCGCAGAGATCGTGAGGTATGCTAACTACGTGACGGAAACCGAGGTCGAGGCGGGACTGGCGAGTCGGCTGCGACTGGCCATCATCCGGCTCAACCGCAGGCTCCGCGCGCAGCGGGTGAACTCCACGATCTCGCTCACCCAGGTGTCCGCGCTGTCCACGTTGCACAAGTGCGGGCCCCTGACGCCGGGCGAGCTGGCCGCCAAGGAAGGCGTCCAGCCCCCGTCGATGACCAGGGTGATCGCCGCCCTGGAGGAGTACGGGTTCGCCACGCGCCGCCCCCACCCCACCGACGGCCGGCAGGCCATCGTGGAGCTGAGCGAGGCGGGGTTGACCTACATCAACGAAGAGGTGTCCGCCCGCGAGGCCTGGCTGGACAAGCGGCTGGCGGAGCTGACACCGGAAGAGCGGGGCGTGCTGCTGCGCGCCGCCGAGATCATCGACAGGATGGCGGGGCAGTAACGAAGTGCCGGCGTACGCGGGTGGGGCAGAGACGGACCAGGTCGAACGCAACCCAACCGCACCACCGGCACGAAGGCGCATGTTCGGATCGCTCCGCGTGCGCAACTACCGCCTCTACGCCTCCGGCCAGGTCGTCTCGCTCGTCGGCCTGTGGATGCAGCGCGTCGCCCAGGACTGGCTGGTGCTGGAGCTGTCCGACGGCTCACCGGTCGCCCTCGGCATCGCCGCCGCGCTCCAGTTCGCGCCCACGCTGCTGCTGTCGCTGTGGGCGGGCGTCCTGGCCGACCGCATGGACAAGCGCAAGCTGCTGCTCGTGCTGGAGACCGGCCTCGGGCTCTGCGCGCTGACCCTCGGCCTGCTCGACGTCACCGGCGTGGTCGAGCTGTGGCACGTCTACCTGCTGTGCCTGCTGCTCGGCGCGGTGTCCGCGGTGGAGACGCCCGTGCGGCAGAGCTTCGTGGTCGAGATGGTCGGCCGCGACCAGCTCACCAACGCCGTCGCGCTCAACTCGATGACGTTCAACCTGGCTCGCATGGTCGGCCCGGCCGTCGCCGGCGTCCTGATCATCGTGGTCGGCACCGGCTGGGTGTTCCTGCTCAACGCCATCAGCTTCCTCGGCGTGCTGGCCGGTCTGCTGCTGATGCGCGCGTCCGAGCTGCACCGCGGCGACCCCGTGCCCCGCGAGAAGGGACAGCTGCGGGAAGGCCTGCGGTACGTGCGCAAGCGTGCCGACCTGGTCATCCTGCTGTTCCTGGTGTTCTTCATCAGCACGTTCGGGCTGAACTTCTACGTCACGCTGGCCGTGCTGGCGCGCAACACGTTCGGCGGCGACGCCTCCGCCTACGGCCTGCTGTCCACGACGCTCGCGGTCGGCACGCTGGCCGGCGCGACGCTGGCCGCCCGCCGCAGCGCCCGCGGCAAACCCCGGTTGAGGCTGCTGATCTTCGGCGCGCTGGCGTTCGGCGTGCTGGAGATCGTGGTCGGCCTGATGCCCACCATGCTGCTGTCCGGGCTCGCCCTGATCCCCGTCGGCATCGCCATGATGACGTTCACGACGACCGCCAACGCGACCGTGCAGCTGGCCGTGTCACCCGACATGCGCGGTCGGGTCATGGGCCTGTACATGCTGGTCTTCCTCGGCGGCAACCCGGTGGGCGGCCCGGTGATGGGGTGGCTGGCCGAGCACTTCACCGCGCGGTCGCCGCTGATCGTCGGCGGTGCCGTCTCGATCGTGGCGGCGGTCGTCGGCGGGATCGTGCTGGCGCGTCGAGGCGGCCTGAAGCTGCCCGTGCCCCGCTTCGGGCTGCGCCGCCGCGCCCGCGTCTGACCCACCCGACCCTGTCCGTGCCCTGACGTGCCGCTGTGACGTGCGTCGTCGTGGGCGCGACCGACAATGGGCGGCGTGGTCATCGCAACGGACTGGGTCCGGCTGCTCGTCGTCTGCCTGGTCTTCACCGCCGTCGCGGGGGCCGTGGTCCGGTGGGCCGGGTTGGCCTCGCCCCGACCCGTCGTCCGGGCGGCCGTGCGGGCGGTCGCGCAACTGGCCGCCGTGTCCGCTGTCATCACGGTCGTGCTGGCGTCGTTGCCGTTGACGGCGGCGTTCCTGGTGCTGATGGCGGGCGTCGCCACGGGCACGTCGGCCGCGCGCACGAAGACCGGCAGGCGCGGCACGTGGGTGGGCGCGGCGATCCTCGCCGGCACGGTGCCCGCGCTCGCCGGCCTGGTGGTGAGCGGGCTGGTGCCGGTGCGGGGGATCGCGCTCGTGCCGATCGGCGGCATCCTCATCGGCGGCGCGATGACCGCCACCACGCTGTCCGTGCGCCGCGCCCTCGACACCCTGCGGGACCGGCACGGCGAGTACGAGGCCGCGCTGGCGCTCGGCTTCACCGAACCGGTCGCGGTGCGGGAGCTGGTGCGCCGCCCGGCCGCCGAGGCCCTCGTCCCCGCGCTCGACCAGACCCGGACGGTCGGCCTGGTGACGTTGCCCGGCGCGTTCGTCGGGATGCTGCTGGGCGGTGCGCCGGTGTGGCAGGCGGGCGCGTTGCAGCTCGTCGTGCTGCTGGCGCTGCTGGCGGTCGAGGCGGTGGCGATCGCGGTGGTCGTGGAACTGGTCGCGCGGGGACTCGTGCGCAGGACTGGTGCAGCAGGCGAGCTTAGGCTAACCTAACCGACGTCGCTTCGTGGTGGGAGCGGCAGTCAGTTCGGGAACAGACCAGGCCCCGCCACCCGGCCGTACCACCGGGTGGCGGGGCCTCGTCGTGCCCGGAAATGCGCGTGCCGACGACCGGCGCACGTGCCACGATCGGACCGTGTTGACAGCCAGGAACGTCACGCTGTCGTTCGGTCCGCGTACCGTGCTCTCGGAGGTGGATCTCGATGTCCCCGCAGGTGAACGCGTAGGCCTCATCGCACCGAACGGCGTCGGCAAGTCGACGCTGCTGCGCGTGCTGGCCGGCGAGCTGACCCCCGACTCCGGCACCGTCACCGCCCACGGGACCGTCGCCCACCTCACCCAGGAGACGGAGATCAGACCCGGCGAGTCCCTGCGCGACCACCTGGCCCGCCGCACCGGCGTGGCATCGGCCGAGCGCGCGTTCGACGCCGCCACCCGAGCCCTGGCCGACGGCGCACCCGGAGCCGACGACGCCTACGCGCGGGCGTTCGACGAGTGGACCGCCTCCGGCGCGGCCGACTTCGCCGAACGCGCCGACGCGGTGTGCGAACGGCTCGGCCTGCCCGCCACGCTCCTCGACGAACGCGGGTCCGGCGAACGCGGGGAAGGCGAGCTGTCCGGCGGCCAGTCCGCCCGGCTCCGGCTCGCCGCCGTGCTGCTGACGACGGCCGACGTGCTGCTGCTCGACGAACCGACCAACGACCTCGACCTGGCCGGCCTCGAAGTCCTGGAGTCCCACGTGCTCCGCAGCCGCGCCGCGATGGTCCTGGTCAGCCACGACCGCGAGTTCCTCGCCCGCACCACCACCGCGATCGTCGAACTCGACGAGTTCACCCACGGCGCCACCGCGTTCGGCGGCGGGTGGGACGCCTACGTGCAGGAGAAGGCCAACGCCCAGCGGCGCGCGCGGGAGGAGTACGAGACCTACGCGGCGCGGCGGGACGCGTTGACGCAACGCTCCCGGCAGACCCGCGAGTGGTCCAAGGCGGGCGTGCGGCGCAACGCGAAGTCCGACGAGAGCGACAAGTTCGTCAAGTTCTTCGCCAAGCAGGGAGCCGAGAACCTCACCGCGAAGGCGTCCACAGTGGACCGCGCGCTGGAACGCCTGGAAGAGGTCGAGGAACCGCGCGAGCCGTGGGAGCTGCGGTTGACGCTGCCCAGCGCCGGACGCGGCAGCCAGGTCGCGTTCACCCTGCGCGGCGCCGTGGTCGGCCGGGGCGACGTCACCCTCGGCCCGATCGACCTCACCATCGGCGCGGGCGAGCGCTGGCGCATCGCCGGACCCAACGGATCCGGCAAGTCGACGCTGCTCGGCGCGCTGCTGGGCCGCCTGCCACTGCTGGAGGGCGAGCGCAGCCAGGGCCCCGCGGTGGTGGTGGGCGAGGTCGACCAGGTGCGCGCCGACTTCGCCGTGCCGTCGTCCGTGCTGGAGGTCGTGACCGGGCAGACCGGGCTGCCGGACGTGGAGGCGCGGACGTTGCTGGCGAAGTTCCGGGTCGGTGCCGACGCCGTCCTGCGCCCGGCCCGTTCGCTGTCGCCGGGCGAGCGGACCAGGGCGGGGCTGGCCGTGCTGCAGGCCAAGGGGACCACGTGCCTGGTGCTGGACGAGCCCACCAACCACCTCGACCTCGCCGCCATCGAGCAACTCGAACAGGCGCTGGACGGCTACGAGGGCACCCTGCTGCTCGTCACCCACGACCGCAGGCTGGCGTCGGCTGTGGGGGTTGACCACACCTTGGACGTGCGGACCCTGGCAAGATAGGCGCATGGGCACCGAGGAGGACTGGCCGATCGAGCAGACGTGGTCACTGCGCAACACGCACTGGCACGCCTATGTGGAGCACACGTCCCTCGACCACGCCTCCCCGCGCCAGGAGCGCTTGGAGCGCACGCCGGAGGAGGTCCTGACCACGCCGACCGAGGTCGCCGCGTGGTTGGAGGTCAACCTGCGCAGTGCGACCAAGCCCGAGGAGGCCGGGAAGAAGCGCACGAAGGACGAGCGCGACTTCTCCGACTCGAACCGGGTGCACACGTCGCTGGCGTCGGCGGGCGAGAGCATCTACACGGGCGTGAAGGGCATGCTGACGCTGGCCGTCGAGGCGGTGACGCCGGACGAGTGCCGGAGCTCCCACGACGGTGCCGACGTCGCGCCGCTGAAGTCCGGCCGGCGCCGCTGACCAGCGGTCGGGGTGCGCCGGTAGTACTCTCGCCGGTGCGTCCGGTCGATCTTCGCCGTGCGTTCGGAGCAGGTCCGGGTGTGCCCCCGGTCTGCCGCCAAGATCACCCGAACGCGCGAACCATGGTCGACCCGGGGATGAATGGAAACGCCGAAAGCGTTGCCGGAAGAATGAAGGCGCGGCACCCGGCCCGGACCCCTGTCCACCCCCGGATGTCCACCTGTCCACCTCCGGACCGGATGTCACCGACGCACGCCGACCGCCACCTCCGCCCGGGACTGCCCGGGACCGCGTGAGCTGACCGGACCGTTCGGGCCCGGTCGGCCGGTCGGGGCCTGGCGGTCGGCTGGTAGTCGGCCGGTAGGGCATGGTCGACCGGTAGGGCATGGTCGGCCGGTGGATCGGTCGGTGGAGATGTCCGCCGAGCCCTGCGGCCCCACACGACTCGCAGCACGGCTCGCAGCACGGCTTGAGCCGCCCGCCGGCCGGGCCTCCCAGGCACCCGGCCGCCCGCTGGCTGGGCCGCCCGCCGACCGGGGCGCGTGCTTGCTGGGCCGCCCGCCGAACCGGGGTACGTTTTGGCTGGGCCGCCTGCCGAACGGGCCGCGCGCTTGCTGGGCCTCGGGCCGGCCGGGCACCCACGTGCCTCGACGAACGTGGAGCACGCTCCCGGAAGCGAGCCCGCCGCCAGCGGGACTGCCGCGGGAGCTTCCACCGACCCGACCCGACCCGACCCGACCCCGGCCGTGCCCGGCGTAGCCCGGACCCGACCCGACCCCGGCCGTGCCCGGCGCAGCCCGGGCCCGGCCCGGCCGTGGTGGGTGACCCGCACTCCGCGCGCCAAGGCGGCACGTGGGTGCCCGCCGCGCCCCGACACGCGGCGGGCAGGTCGTGGATTGGCCGGGTGGGCAGGTCGTCGACCGCGGGTGGCGCAGGTCGGGAGCGGGTGGGGGGTGGTTACAGGCCCACGGGCCAGGTGTGGACCGGCTCGCCGGCGTGGGAGAGTTCCACGTAGCGGCCCAGCATGGCGCTCAGCGCGGCATCGCGGTCCGACCCCCGCTCCTCCAGCAGCGCCACCGTCTCGCGCTGCCACTGCGAGCCCGTCCGCCGGGCCAGGCACCGGGCCTCGATCACGCCCAGGTACCGCTCCCGCGCCTCGTCGGACACCCCGCACGCGCGCAGACCCTCGTGGGCCAGCGGCAGGAGCCGGCGCAGCACGAGCTCGTCCGGCGGCACCCAGCCGATGCCCGGCCAGTACAGCTGCGCCCCCATCCCGTGCCGGGACCCGGCGTACAGGTTCTCCTCCGCCGCGTGGAACGACATCTGGGTCCACAGTGGACGTTCCAGCGTGGTCAGCGCCCGCTGCGCCCCGTAGAAGAACGCGGCGTTCGCCATCGTGTCCAGCACGGTCGGCCCGGCGGGCAGCACGCGGTTCTCCACGCGGAGGTGGGGCACGCCGTCCACGACGTCGTACACGGGCCTGTTCCAGCGCCACACGGTCCCGTTGTGCAACCTCAGCTCGGTCAACGACGGCGTGCCGCCGGACCCCAGCACGTCCAGCGGGTCCTCGTCGCCGGTCTCCGGCAGCAACGCCGGGAAGTACCGCACGTTCTCCTCGAACAGGTCGAAGATCGACGTGATCCACCGCTCCCCGAACCACACCCGGGGCCGGACGCCCTGGTTCTTCAGCTCCTGCGAACGGGTGTCCGTGGCCTGGAGGAACAGCGGTATCCGGGTCTCGTGCCACAACGCCCGCCCGAGCAGGAACGGCGAGTTCGCCGCGATCGCCACCTGCACCCCGGCCAACGCCTGCGCCGCGTTCCAGTGCGCCGCGAAGTCGTCCGGCGCGACCTGCAGGTGCAGCTGCACGGACGTGCACGCCGCCTCCGGCATGATCGACTCGGCGTAGCTGGACAGCCGCTCACCCGCCCGCCCCGGCAGCGGCGCACCCTCCATCGCCAGCACGACCTCCTCGCCGCGCGCCGCCAGGATCGTGTCGTTCAACGTCGTGTACCGCGGCTGGTTCGACAGCCACCGCCGGTCGAAGTGCTCGTGCCGCAACGTCGGCAGCACCCCGATCATCACGATCGACGTGCCCGCGTCGTGCGCCTTGTCGTCGGCCGACGCCAGCGTGGAGACCAGCTCCTTCTCCAGGTCCAGCGTCTCGTCGCCGGCCAGCTCGCGCGGCGGGACGTTGACCTCCAGGTTGTGCTGACCCAGCTCCAGCGTGAACGACGGGTCGTCGATCTTCTCCAGCACCTCGGAGTTGGCCATGGCGGGACGGCACGCGCCGTCGACCAGGTTCAGCTCGATCTCCAGCCCCATCTGCTGCCGGGGGAAGGAGAAGCTGTCCTCCACCAGCATGGTCCCCAGCGCGTCCAGGCACCGCTGCATGCGCTCGCGGTAGCGCCGGCGGTCCTCCCTGGTGAACGTCCGACTGGACACATCCGTACCCATGCCGCCTCCCAATCGGTAAGGGCTGCTCCGGCGGGCTTAGCGGAGGCCAACCGTGACACAGCAATTACTTGCCCGCCAGCGTCCAAATCGGTGCTCTCTGTCACATACCAGTAACAATCAGCAAGAACGCGCTGGTGGTGGGCTTGCGTCCGACCGTCGCAGTCTGCGAGCACCCTTCACTTCCGCGAAGGTGGGAGACTGCTGCCGTGATCGAGATCGACGACCCGGCGGACCCCCGGCTGGACGACTTCCGGGACCTGTCGACGGCCGACCGCCGACCCGACCGCCCCGGCGGGCGCGGGCTGGTGATCGCGGAGGGCGTCGTGGTCGTCGAACGGCTCCTCGCCTCGCCCTACCCGGTGCGCGGGCTGCTCGGCGTGCGGCGCCGGGTGGAGGCCCTCGGTGACCTGCCCGCCCCCGCCTACGTCACGTCCGCCGAGGTGATGGCCGAGGTGGTCGGGTTCCACCTCAACCGGGGCGTGCTGGCCGCCGCCGACCGGGCGCCCCAGCCGGACGTGGCCGGCCTCGTCGCGTCGTCGCGGCGGCTCGCGGTGCTCGAAGGCGTCGGGGACCACGAGAACCTGGGTTCGCTGTTCCGCAACGCCGCCGCGCTCGGCATCGACGGCGTGCTGCTCGGCCCGGGGTGCAGCGACCCGCTCTACCGGCGCAGCGTCCGCGTCTCGATGGGCCACGTGCTGCGCGTGCCGTTCGCGTCGGTGCCGAACCTGACCGAAGCCTTCGAGCTGCTGCGCGCCAACGGTTTCACGATCGCCGCGCTCACCCCGCGGGCCGACTCGAAGAGCCTGCCGGACGCCGGTCTGCGCGGCCGGAAGGTCGCCGTCCTGCTCGGATCGGAGGGGCCGGGCCTCACCGACGAGGCCATCGCGGCGGCCGACGTGGCCGTCCGCATCCCCATGGCGGAGGGCGTCGACTCCTTGAACGTGGCAACTGCGGGCGCGATCGCCTTCTACGCGATCGCCTGAACGCGCTACGTTCTCACCGACCAGAGGAGGACGTAGGTGGAACTGCGGGTCCAGGACGGCAGGGCCGTGCTCGCGGGTCGCGACGACGCGGGCGAGCGTGAAGTCGACCCCCACACCCTCCCGCTCGGCGCGGGCCTCGCCGACGCGCTGCACGAGTGGGCGAAGGTGGCGGACGCGGTGACGCGCACCGACGCGCCCGCGGACGGCGCCGCGAGCGCGTTGGTCACCAGGAGGGGGCGCCAGTTGGCGGGCCGGTTGGCCGCCGACATGGGCACCCCCGTCGAGTACACCGACCCGGTGAGCGGCGAGCTGGTCGTCGTGGAGGTGCCCGCCACGCCGTCCGACGTGGACGACGACGCGGTGGACGCGACCGGGGGCGGCGTCGACGCCGACGGCGTGACCGACGACGAGGCCGAGGAGCCGGAACCCCGGGAGGAGACCCCCTGGGGCACCGGCCTGACGGTCAGCTTCATCGTCGCCGCCGTGGTGACGTTCACCGTCTACACCCTGTCGGTGGGCCTGGGCGAGACCAGCCAGTGGCTCGCGCTGCTGGCGAACGTCCTGGTCGTCGGCGGCATCGCCCCGTCGGTGTGGCTGGCCCGGAACGTGCCGGTGTGGCGGTGGGTCGCCTACGGCGTGGTCGCGGGTGTCCTCGCGGCCTGGCTGTCCCTCCTCCTGACCTCGCTGCTGTAGCGCGGCTCAGGCGAGGGACTCGCGCCACGCGGTGTGCAGGGCGGCGAACCGGCCGCGCCCGCCGATCAGCTCCTCCGGCGTGCCGTCCTCCACCACCCCACCACCGTCGAGCACCAGCACCCGGTCCGCGATCAGCACGGTCGACAGCCGGTGCGCGATGATGAACGCCGTCCGCTCGGCCAGCACCGTCTCCAACGCCGACTGCACGGCGCGCTCGGTCGGCACGTCCAGGCTGGACGTCGCCTCGTCGAGCACGAGCACCGCCGGGTCGGCCAGGAACGCCCGCGCGAACGCCACCATCTGCCGCTGCCCGGCCGAGAGCCGCCCGCCGCGCTTGCGCACGTCGGTGTCGTAGCCCTCGGGCAGCGCCCGGATGAAGTCGTCCGCGCCGACCGCGCGGGCCGCCGCCTCGACCTCGTCCCGCGTCGCGGACGGCCGGCCCAGCGCGATGTTGTCCAGCACGGACCCGTCGAACAGGAAGTTCTCCTGCGTCACCATGACGACCGCGCGCCGCAGGTCCTCGTCGGCCACCGACCGCAGGTCCACCCCGTCCAGCAGCACCGCGCCCGCCGTCGGGTCGTAGAACCTCGCCACCAGCTTGGCCAGCGTGGACTTGCCCGCGCCGGTCGCGCCGACCAGCGCCACGGTCTGCCCGGCGGGCACGGTCAGGTCGAACGGCGGCAGCACCACCGGCGTCGACCCCGAGTACCGGAACTCGACCCCGTCGAACCGCACCGAGCCCCGCACGTCGCCCAGCGGCGTCGGTTCCTCCGGCTCGCGCACCTCCGGCCGCTCCTCCAGCAGGCCGGAGATCTTCTCCAGCGCCGCGGTGGCCGACGCGTAGGCGTTGGCGAACATCGCCAGCTGGTCGAACGGGTCGTAGAACCGCCGCACGTACAGCGTGAACGCGGCCAGCACGCCCAGCTCCAGCTGCCCGTTCGCCACCCGCAGCGCACCCCACGCGAGGATCACCGCCAGCGACACGTTGCCGATCACCCGCACCGACGACGTGAACGCCGCCATCACGCCCATGGCGTCGGTGTTGGCGTCGCGGAACCGGCCGTTCAGCTCGCCCATGATCTTCTCGTTGCGCCGCTCGCGCCGGAACGCCTGCACCGCGCGGATGCCGTTCATGGTCTCCACGAACTGCACGATGATCTTGGCGATGGCGCCGCGGGTGTGCCGGTAGGCGCGGCCGGACCGGCGGCGGAACCACCGGGTGAGCAGGATCAGCGGCAGGAACCCGGACAGCACGACCAGCGCGAGCGGGACGTCCAGGTACAGCAGCACCGCCGAGATGCCCAGCAGCGACAGCATCGACGTGAAGAACCCGTCCAGGCCCTCCTCGACCAGGTCCTGCAACGAGTCGACGTCGCTGGTCAGCCGGGAGATCACCTTGCCGCTGGTGTACTTCTCGTGGAACGACACCGACAGCCGCTGCGCGTGCCGGAACACCCGCTCCCGCAGCACCAGCAGCACGTCCTGGCCGATCCGGCCGGTGAGCCGGACGAACGTCCAGCGCAGCAGCGTCGCGGAGATGGCCGCCACCACGTACCCGCCGACGCACCACGCCAGCGCGTCCGGCCGGCCGTCGAGCGCCGCGGGCACGCCGACGTCGATGGCCGCCGCGATCAGCAGCGGACCGGCCAGGTTGACCACGTTCTCCGCCACCACGATCGCCAGCGCGAGGATCGCGGCCCTGGTGTGCGGGCGCAGCAGCTCACCGAGCAGCCGCCGCGACCGGGCCTGGAGCTTCACGCCGGTCGCGTAGTCGACGTCCTCGACGTCCTCGGCGGCGACACCGCGCCACGACTCCTCCGACCCGGGCGCCTGCGGTTCCGCGGTGGTCACGCCGCCACCTCCTCGTCCTCCAAAGTGGACAAGAGGTTGCGGTACTCCTCGTTGTCCGCCAACAGTTGCGCGTGCGTGCCGATGGCCGCGATCCGGCCGTCGACCAGCATCGCGACCCGGTCGGCCAGCTGCACCGTGCTCGGCCGGTGCGCGACGACGAGCGCCGTCACGTCCTTGAGCACGCGGCGCAGCGCGGCCTCCACCTCGGCCTCGGTGTGCACGTCCAACGCCGACAGCGGGTCGTCCAGCACCAGCACCGCCGGGTGCCCGGCCACCGCCCGCGCCAGCGCCAGCCGCTGCCGCTGACCGCCGGACAGCGACAGGCCCTGCTCACCGATGCGGGTGTCCAGGCCCCACGGCAGCGCGTCCACGAACTCGTCGGCCCGCGCCACCCGCAACGCCTCGCGCACCCGGTCCTCACCGACCTCCTGCGCGCCCAGCGCCACGTTCTCGGTGACGCTCGCGGAGAACAGGATCGGCTCCTCGAACGCCGTGCCGACGACCCGGCGCAGCTCGGCCAGGTCCAGCTCGCGCACGTCCACGCCGTCGAGCGTGATCCGGCCGTCCGTGACGTCGGCCAGCCGCGGCACGAGCGCGGTCACCGTGGTCTTGCCCGACCCGGTCGCGCCGACCAGCGCCACCGTCTCGCCCGGCCGGATGTCGAGGTCGACGCCGCGCAGCACCTCGTGCTCCGCGCCGGGGTGCCGGTAGCGCACGCCCTCGAACCGGACGTGGCCGCGCACCGGCGTGGCGGGCGGCTTCGGGTTCGCCGGGCTCGTCACGGTCACGTCGGTGTCGATCACCTCGAAGTACCGCTCCAGCGCCGACGCGGTCGAGTTCGTCTCCGCCAACAACCACCCGATCGAGTCAATCGGCCAGCGCAGGTAAGCGCTCACCGTGACGGCCGCGACGAGCGTGCCGACGGTCGTCGTGCCGTTGGCGATGCCGACCGACCCGAACGCGAGCTGACCGGCGATGCCCAGCTCCGGCAGCACGATCAGCACGGCCCACAGGGCGGCGAAGATCCGCACCTTCGCGACCTCGGTGTCCCGCAGCTCCCGCGCCTGCCGGATGAACCGCCTGGTCAGGTGCGGTCCGCGGCCGAACGCCTTGAGCACCCGGATGCCGAGCACGGACTCCTCGACCACGGTGGTCAGGTCGCCGGACTGGTCCTGCGCGCGGCGGGCGACGACCTTGAACTTCGTCTCGAACAGGTACGACAGCGCCACCAGCGGCAACGTGCTGGCCAGCACGATCACCGCGAGCACCGGCGACAGCCAGAACAGCACGCCCAGGCCGGTCAGCACGACCAGGGTGTTCACCACCAGGAAGATGACGGCGAAGCCGACGAACCGCCGCACCTGGGTCAGGTCGGTGGTGGCGCGGGACAGCAGCTGCCCCGACTGCCACCGGTCGTGGAAGGCCACCTGCAGGTCCTGCAGGTGGTCGTACAGCTCGGCCCGCATCCGCGCCTCGACGTCCGACGCCGGTCCGGCGATCAGCTTGCGGCGGGCGTAGAACAACGCGGCCTCGGCGCAGCCGAGCAGCGCGATGACGCCGATGAGCAGCGGCAGCGCGTCGAGGTCGTGGCCGGCGATCGGGCCGTCCACGATGCGCTGGGTGATCAGCGGGATGCCCAACCCGCAGGTCATCGCGGCCATGGTGGCGGCCATCGCCAGCACGACGGGTGTGCGAACTGGCTTGAGGTACGGCCACAGCCTGCGCAGTGTCGCGGCTGTGGAGGTACGGTCTTCCGACACGAGTCCCCCTCCGGTCCACCCTGACGTTACGAAGGTGGACCGACAATCGGCATCCGGTTTTCCTGTCCGGGCCGGTGGTCCGGTTCCTGCTCCGACCCTGCAGGCTCTGGTTAGGTGGAGGTCAAGGTGGAGGCGACGTTCCTGCGCGGCGAACCGAGCATGGCGCACCCCCGCGGCCGGTTGATGGCGGTGCGCGGCGGCCGGTTGCACGTGCTCGCACCGGACGGGTGGGACGTGGTGGGAGGCGCCCGGCCCGAGGGCGCCCGACCGATCAGCCGCGACGACGCCGCGGCGTGGTGCCTGTTCGAGGGTATCGGGGAAGAGGTGCTCGACGCCGTGCCCGTGCCCGACTGAGCGGGGGAGTTACTTCTTCCGCAGGATCGTCGGCGCGGTGAGCAGGCCCGCCAGGCCGTAGCAGGCGCCCGCCAGCAGGACCAGCACGGTCCACTCGTCGCCCAGGCCGGAGAACCGCTCGGGGACCTTGAAGTAGTGCGCGAGGCCCAGCAGGATCGGCCCGATCAGCACGATCGGCCACACCGGGCGCACCTTGAGCAGCCACAGCAGCGGCCCGGCCAGCAGCGCGCTGACCAGCAGCGCGACCGGCAGGCCGATCACGACCAGCAGGATGAACTGGCCCAGCGTCGTCTCGTCGACCACCCGGCTGAGCGCACCGCCCCGGTACGCCCAGATCCAGGCGACGAGCAGCGCCGACCCGACCAGCGCCGACACGACGACGCGCAGCAGCACCTTGAGCGCGAAGCCGCCCGCCGTGGGGCGCGGGGTGTCAGTCACGCGCAGCAGTGTGACCGACCGGGTGCCGTGCTGTCACCGGCGCGGCCAGCACGAACCCGATCACGCCCGCGGCCACGGACCCGGCGGGCACCGACACCCACACGGTCAGCAGGGTCAGCGCCGCGGTGAACGTGACGCCGACGACCGCGAACCCGAGCGGGCGGTCCTGGTGCGCCGCCGCGAGCACGGCCCACGCCACCAGCAGGCCCACCACCAGGCTGACCGGCATCGCGAACAGGCCCATGGCCAGGCAGTCCCAGTCGTCGGTCGAGCAGACGGCCCCGGACGCGATGAGCTCGCGCAGCCCCCACCAGGCCGCACCCAACCCGGCGCCGAGCACGGCGCCGACGACCAGTCGTCCCAGCATGACGGCCGGTTACCCGGGCGGTCACTCCGGGTAAACCGGTCGGGAGGACAGCATCGCGCCGATCAGGAACGACACCGCGCCCATCCCCACCAGCCACACCGGCGACGGCGTGCCCGGGTCCGCGGTCGACCCCGCGCCGCCCGTCGTGTCCGCCATCGCCAGGAGCACGTGCAGCAGCACCGCCACCCCGACGCCCGACGCCCCGGTCACCCCCGGCCGGTCGACGTGCAGCCGGTGCAGCGCGAACCAGGCCACCGACCAGCTCACCAGCGGCACGGCCGGCAGCGCCAGCACCCACCCCAGTTCGCACCCGAAGCCGGCGCCACCGGGCGCGCAGACCGCTTCCGGGAACCGGTACCACGACCACCAGCCGAAGCCGACGACCGCGCCCAGCACCGTCGCCCAGCCGTACCGCCACCACGTCCGCCCCATGTGAGCGATCCTCGGCCACCCGGCGCGCGCGGTGCATGAGTACGACTACGCGAAAAGGGCCCCCGCACGTGGCAGGGGCCCTCTCCGGTGGAACGCGTCAGCCGCGGGTGGAGCGGACGCCCAGCAGGACGTCCTCCCACGACGGCACGATCGGGTGGTTCTTCTTGCCGCGCTTGGGCGGCTCCTTGGCCCGCGGCGGCTGCTTCGCGGCCGGTGGCTGCTGGACCGGCAGAGGTTCCTCGGCCACCGGGACCGGGACGGGCTCCGGCTCGACCTCGGGCTGCGGTTCCGGCACCACCGGGGGCGGGGGAGGCGTCGGCACCGGCTCCTCGCGGGCGAGGATCTCCGGTTCCTCCAGCTTCTCCAGCTCCAGCGCCTGACGGGCCAGTTGGGTCACCGGGCGGACCGTGCGCAGCGTCCGGTTGGGGTTCGGGTCCATCAGCTCGACGGCCCCGTCGTCCAACGCGGTCACCGTGCCGCCCTGCGCGCCCGGGTGGAACGCCCAGTGCGCCAGGTTGTCCGACCGGCCCGCGGTCCAGTGCAGCTGGACGACCCACCGGCCGTCCTCGCCGCGCCACGAGTCCCAGCTGACGTCGGCGTACTCCTGGCCGCGCAGGCCGAAGGAGTGCGCCACGACCTCGCCCAGCGTCTGCACGTCCGGACCGTCCTCGCGGACGGGGTGGGCGCGCTGGGCCAGCTCGGCCGTGCGGGACCGCTCCAGCAGCACGGGGTAGGCGTACCGCTCGACCTTGTGCGTGGGGATGCCTGCCGCCGCCGCGACCTGCGCCACGGACTCACCGGCGCGGATGCGCGCCTGGATTTCGCGCGGGCGCATCTGGCTCTCGACCTCGATCTCGATCTGGCCGAGCCGGGTCAGGTCGCCGCGTGCCGCCGCGCGCAGCCGTTCGTCGGCGGGGAGCACGAAGCGCTCGCCGCGATCCGGGTCCTCGAGGATGACGGACTTGCCGTCGTCTTCGAGCCCGATGACTCGCAACGCTCGCATCATGGCCTCCCGGATGGCTCACCTCGCCGTGTACCCACGTTAATGCGGCGTGCCGCCTTGACGGGGGAGACTCGCCGCGTTCACCGATATCTTCACGTGATCTTGCCGTATGTCGGCCGAGTCCGCACGTCCGTTACCGCGACGTTCACCCGCGCGCACGCCATCGTGCGGCTTGCCGAAGCGCGCCGGCACGCCGAACGGGGGCCGCCCCGGTGCTCGGGACGGCCCCCGTTCGGGTGGCCGGGTGCGGTGTAACCGCAGGTGGGCGCGGTGTCAGAGCTGGGAGACGACCCAGTCGACGGCCTTGGTCAGCGTGGTCACGTCGGTCGGCTCGACCGCCGGGAACATCGCCACGCGGAGCTGGTTGCGTCCCAGCTTGCGGTACGGCTCGACGTCGACGACGCCGTTCGCGCGCAGCACCTTGGCCACGGCGGAGGCGTCGACCGAGTCGTCGAAGTCGATGGTGCCCACGACCTGCGAGCGGTGCGCGGGGTCGGCCACGTACGGCGTGGTGTAGGAGGTGGACTCCGCCCACGAGTACAGCCGCGACGACGAGTCGGCGGTGCGCTCCACGGCCCACGACAGGCCGCCGTTGCCCAGGATCCACTGGATCTGGTCGTTGAGCAGGAACAACGTGGCCAGCGAGGGCGTGTTGTAGGTCTGGTCCTTGGTGGAGTTGTCCAGCGCCGTGGTCAGCGACAGGAACTCCGGCACCCAGCGGCCCGACGCGCCGATCTCCGCGACGCGCTCCAGCGCGGCCGGCGACATGAGGGCGATCCACAGGCCGCCGTCGGAGGCGAAGCACTTCTGCGGCGCGAAGTAGTAGACGTCGTAGTCCGCCGCGTCGACCGGCAGGCCGCCCGCGCCGGAGGTGGCGTCGATGGCGACCAGCGCGCCGTCGGACCCGGCGGGCCGGGAGACGGGCACCGCGACACCGGTCGAGGTCTCGTTGTGGGCCCAGCCGACCAGGTCGGCGCCCTCGGCGTAGGTGATCTCGGGCGCGCTGCCCGGGTCGGCCTTGACCACGATCGAGTCGCCCAGGAACGGCGCGTCCGAGGTGACCTTGGCGAACTTCGAGGAGAACTCGCCGTAGGTGAAGTGCTGGGCGCGCTCGCGCACCAGGCCGAACGCGGCGGCGTCCCAGAAGGCGGTGGTGCCGCCGTTGCCGAGGACGACCTCGTAGCCCTCGGGCAGCGAGAACAGGTCCCGCAGGCCGGCGCGCACCGAGCCGACCAGGGACTTCACCGGCTTCTGCCGGTGGGAGGTGCCCATCAGCGCGGCGCCCTCGGCCGCGAGGGCCGCGAGGGCCTCGGGACGGACCTTGGAGGGCCCGCACCCGAACCTGCCGTCGGACGGCTGCAGGTCGGAGGGCAGGACCAACGTGGTCGGGTCGGCGGTCTGGGTCATCGCGAAGCCTCCGGTTACGGGGAGGGGGTCGGCACGACCGGCGCCGTTGCCGGGGGACCTAAGTGTTGCAGTCGCGTGGCCGGCCGGTGACAGCCGGGTGTCCGTGGTCACGTCCACGCGGGGTGGAAACGTACAGCTCGGACATCACGGACGGCCCGCCCGGACGGCCCGCCGGATGCGGTCGACGGGCGTCGCGAGGGCGATGTCGAGGTCGCGCTCGTCGGCCGGGTAGCCGGCGGTGGTGATGCCCGCGAGGTCGCTGGGCAGGCTGACGGCCGAGCCGGTCGGCTGGAGCACGAAGGCCCTGCGCCGGCCGAGCCTGCCGACGAACATGCCGAGCTCGAACAGCACGTTGTCCCGGGCGACCGGCCTGGTCAGCCCACGCGTGGTGAGCTCGTCGTCGGGCGTGAAGACGAAGATGCCGCTGTGGTAGGCGAGCACGGCCGCCTCCAGCGCCTCCAGGTTCGACTCGCCGAGCCCGAACACCGTGCCGTTGTTCCACAACGTCACGTCGAACTCGTCGGACAGCAGTTCCCGGACCTTGCGCGCGATCGGCAGCCCTTCGGACGAGGAGCCGACGAAGACCTGCGGCCGGCCGGCGCTGTCGACGCCGTCGCGCAGGATGCGCCCGGACAGGGCGACCAGCCGCTCCACCGCCGCGAGCTGACGCGGTGAGAGCATCCCCGCCCCGTCCACGAGGGCGCGGCGGCAGGCGTCGCAGAACGGCCGATCGCGCATGCTGGTCACGATGTCTGCTTTGACCAGCTTGCGGTCGAACACGCAGGCGCGCGAGTCGTGGTGGTTCGGGTGGTCCGGGGCGAGGAAGCTCAGCGAGTAGCGGGCCAGGAAGTAGAGGAAGTAGGCCGCCATGCGGTCGGCGGGCACCACCGTGCCGGCCACCCCGTTCCTGGTCACCACCGCGATGCCCTCGCTCGCGCGGTGCGCGCCGAACAGGTTCTCGTAGGTGGGGCCGCGCAGGTAGGACGAGACTGCGGCGATGACGAACGGCCGGTAGCCGCGCAGCACCCTGCGGGCGTCCTCGACGCGGTCGAACAACTCCCCGGTGCGGACGTCGTCCGTCACCGCCGTGGCCACCCGCAGGGCGAAGTCGTCGTCGGCCGGGCCGAAGGCGAACTCGTCCTGCGCCGCGTTGGCGAGCGCCACGGCCGAGTGCACGTCGGCGTCGTCGTCGACCGACAGCACCTCGACCGGAACCCTGGCCACGTCCGCGGCCCGTCAGGCGATCTCTTCCCAGCCCTCCACCTCGGACGGCTTGCGCGGGCCCGGGCCGACGTACTTCGCGGACGGGCGGACCAGGCGGCCGGTGCGCTTCTGCTCCAGGATGTGCGCCGACCAGCCGGCGGTGCGGGCGCAGGTGAACATCGCGGGCATCATGTGCGGCGGCACCTGGGCGAAGTCGAGGATCACCGCGGCCCAGAACTCGACGTTGGTCTCGATCGCCCGGTCCGGCCGGCGTTCCCTCAGCTCGGCCAGCGCCGCCTGCTCCAGCGCGTCCGCCGCCTCGTAGCGGGTGGCGCCCAGCTCGCGGCACGTCCGCCGCAGCACGCGCGCCCGCGGGTCCTCGGCCCGGTACACCCGGTGGCCGAAGCCCATCAGCCGCTCGCCCCGGTCGAGGACGCCCTTCACGTACGCCCGCGCGTCGCCGGTCCGCTCGACCTCCTCGATCATCGGCAGCACGCGGGCCGGCGCACCGCCGTGCAGCGGGCCGGACATGGCGCCGATCGCGCCGGACATCGACGCCGCGACGTCCGCGCCGGTGGAGGCGATCACCCGGGCGGTGAACGTGGAGGCGTTCAGGCCGTGCTCGGCGGCCGACACCCAGTACGCGTCCAGCGCCTTGACGTGCGCCGGGTCGGGCTCGCCGCGCCAGCGGGTGAGGAAGCGCTCGGTGATGGTGGTGCACTCGTCGATGCGGTGCTGCGGCACGGCGGGCCGCCCGATGCCCCGCGCGGACTGCGCCGCGTACGACAGGGCCATGACCGAGGCCCGCGCGAGCTGCTCGCGCGCCCGCTCGTCGGTGATGTCCAGCAGCGGCTCGTAACCCCATATCGGGGCGACCATGGCCAGCGCGGCCTGGACGTCGACCCGCACGTCACCGGTGTGCACGGGGATCGGGAACGGCTCGGCGGGCGGCAGGCCCGGACCGAAGCGGCCGTCGACCAGCAGCGCCCACACGTTGCCGAAGGTCACCTGCCCGGCCAGGTCCTCGATGTCCACGCCGCGGTAGCGCAGCGCGCCCCCGTCGCGATCCGGTTCGGCGATCTCCGTGCGGAAGGCGACCACACCTTCGAGACCTGGCCGGAAACCGTCGTCCTCGGTCTGCACCACGCTGTGCGCTCCTTCTCCGCGAGAGTGAAGAGTTGGAGAAACCTTGCTCCCCTCCGGACCTGCCGGCAATCGCGGCCACGCGTGTCGTCGGTCACGATCAAGGAACCGATCCAGTACGGTGAGGTGATCGTTAACGCCTTGTTTCCGTTCCGCGTTCGCACCGTTTCCCGTGATAGACCACCGCCATGCACCTGACACCGCACGAGCGGGACAAGCTGCTGGTCCACGTGGCGGCCGACGTCGCGCGCCGCAGGCTCGACCGCGGCGTGGTCCTGAACTACCCGGAGGCGGTGGCGCTCATCACCGACCACGTGCTCGAAGGCGCGCGGGACGGCCGGACGGTGAGCGAGCTGATGGACAGCGGCCGCCACGTCCTCACGCGCGCCCAGGTCCTCGACGGCGTGCCGGAGATGATCGAGTCCGTGCAGGTCGAGGCCACCTTCCCGGACGGCACCAAGCTCGTGACCGTGCACGACCCGATCGTGTGACAGCGAATCGTGTGACAGCGACAGCGTGACGAGGGAGCGCCGATGCGCCCAGGCGAGATCATCACCGGCGACGAGCCGGTGGAGCTGAACCCCGGACGGCCGCGCACCACGCTGGTCGTGGTCAACGCGGCGGACCGCCCGGTGCAGGTCGGGTCGCACTACCACTTCGCCGCGGTCAACCCGGGCCTGGAGTTCGACCGGGAGGCCGCGTGGGGCAAGCGGCTGGACGTCCCGGCGGGCACGGCGGTGCGGTTCGAGCCGGGCGTGGAGCGCGAGGTGACGCTGGTCCCGCTGGCCGGGGCGCGGCGGGTGCCCGGCCTGCGGCCCGAGTGGGCCGGGGAGCTGGACCGGCCGGCGCCGAGCGCGGGAGCACCGGACCGGGGGGAGTCGGGCCGGTGAACGAGATCAGCCGCCGCCGCTACGCCGAGCTGCTCGGGCCGACGGTCGGGGACCGGATCCGGCTCGCGGACACCGACCTGCTGATCGAGGTCACCGAGGACCGCAGCCGCGGCGCGGGCGCGGGCGACGAGGTGATCTTCGGCGGCGGCAAGGTGATCCGCGAGTCGATGGGGCAGGGCGTGGCGACCCGCGCGGAAGGGGCGCCGGACCTCGTCATCACCGGCGCGGTCGTGCTGGACCACTGGGGCGTGGTGAAGGCCGACGTCGGCGTCCGGGACGGCCGGATCGTCGCGATCGGCAAGGCGGGCAACCCCGACACCATGGACGGCGTGGACCCGGCGCTGGTCATCGGCCCGGCCACGGAGGTGCTGTCGGGCAACGGGAAGATCCTCACCGCGGGTGGCATCGACTGCCACGTCCACTTCATCACGCCCGGCATCGTGGACACCGCCATCGCGTCCGGCCTGACCACGTTGATCGGCGGCGGCACGGGCCCGGCCGAGGGCACGAAGGCCACCACGGTCACGCCCGGCGCGTGGAACCTGGGCCGGATGCTCGCGTCGATGGACCACATGCCGGTGAACGTGCTGCTGCTCGGCAAGGGCAACACCACCCGCGAGGACGCGCTGCGCGAGCAGCTGGTCGGCGGCGCGGGAGGGTTCAAGCTGCACGAGGACTGGGGCACCACGCCGGCCGCGATCGACGCGTGCCTGCGCGTCGCGGACGAGTCGGGCGTGCAGGTCGCCATCCACACCGACACGCTCAACGAGGCCGGTTTCGTCGAGTCGACCCTGGCCGCCATCGCGGGCCGGTCGATCAACGCCTACCACTCCGAGGGCGCCGGCGGCGGGCACGCGCCGGACATCATCCGGGTGGTGTCCGAGCCGAACGTGCTGCCGTCCTCGACCAACCCGACCCGCCCGCACACCGTGAACACGCTCGAAGAGCACCTGGACATGCTGATGGTGTGCCACCACCTCAACCCGTCCGTGCCCGAGGACCTGGCGTTCGCGGAGAGCCGCATCCGGCCGACCACGATCGCGGCCGAGGACGTCCTGCACGACCTGGGCGCGATCTCGATGATCAGCTCCGACTCGCAGGCCATGGGCCGGGTCGGTGAGGTGATCATCCGCACCTGGCAGACCGCGCACGTGATGCAGCGGCGGCTGGGGGAGGTCGCCGGGAGCGGAACGGTCCCGAACCTCCGCGCCCGCCGGTACGTGGCCAAGTACACGATCAACCCGGCCATCGCGCACGGCATCGACCACGAGGTGGGCTCGGTCGAGGTCGGCAAGCTCGCGGACCTCGTGCTGTGGGAGCCGAAGTTCTTCGGCGTGCGGCCGTCGGTGGTGCTGAAGGGCGGGTTCATCGCGCACGCCGCGATGGGTGACGCGAACGCGTCCATCCCGACGCCGCAGCCGGTGTTCGCGCGGCCGATGTTCGGCGCGCACTCGGCGGCGCGCAGCAGCGTGCACTTCGTGTCGCAGCAGGCGGTCGACGCGGACCTCGCGGACCTGCTGCGGCTGGCCCGCCCGCTCGTGCCGGTCAGGGACACGCGGGGCGTCACCAAGGCCGACATGGTGCTCAACGACGCCATGCCGCGGGTGGAGGTCGACCCGGACAGCTTCGCCGTGCGCATCGACGGCGAGCAGGTCGAGCCGCAGCCGGTGGCGGAGCTGCCGATGGCCCAGCGCTACTTCCTGTTCTGATGAACCTCGCGGCGCTGATGATCGCGGACTCCCGCTTCCCGGGCGGTGGTCACGCGCACTCGGGCGGGCTGGAGGAGGCCGTCGCGCGCCGGCTCGTGACCGACGAGCCGTCGTTGCGGTCGTTCCTCGTCGGCAGGCTGCGCACGGCGGGGGCGTTGAGCGCGGTGTTCGCCGCCGCCGCCACCCGCGGCCGGTACGCGGAGCTGGACGCCGAGCTGGACGCCCGCACGCCCTCGCCCGCCCAGCGCAACGCGTCCCGCGTGCAGGGGCGCGGCATCGCGCGGGCCGCCAAGCGGGCCTGGCCCACACCGGCGCTGGCCGAGCTGCTGCGGGTGACGCCGCGACCGCACCACCCGATCATCGTCGGCGCGCTCGTGGGTGAGGGGTTCGAGGCCGCGCAGACCGTCGCCTACCACGCGGTGACGGGTCCGGCGACGGGCGCGATCCGGCTCCTGGGCCTGGACCCGTTCGGGGTGAACGCGGTGCTGGCCCGGCTCGCGCCCGAGATCGACGCGGTGGCCGAGGAGGCCGCCGCCCACGCCGACACCCCGCCCGAAGACCTGCCCGCGCCGAGCGCGCCCGGCCTGGACCTGCTGGCCGAGGCGCACGACCGCCACCACTCCGAAGAGGTGCGTCTCTTTGTCAGCTGACCACGTGCACCCGGTGAACTTCGACCCCACCGACGCGGGCCACGACCCGCACGACCACGACCACGGCGACCACGTGCACCGCGCGGTGCGGCTGGGCATCGGCGGGCCGGTCGGCAGCGGCAAGACCGCGCTGACCGCCGCGCTGTGCCGGGCCCTGGGCGGCAGCGTGGACCTCGCCGTCGTCACCAACGACATCTACACGACCGAGGACGCCGACTTCCTGCGCGCCGCCGGCGTGCTCGACGTCGACCGGATCGAGGCCGTGCAGACCGGCGCCTGCCCGCACACGGCGATCCGCGACGACATCACCGCGAACCTGGACGCCGTCGAGCTGCTGGAGCACCGGTTCCCCGGCCTGGAGCTGGTGATCATCGAGAGCGGCGGCGACAACCTGACCGCCGTGTTCAGCCGCGGCCTGGTGGACCGGCAGGTCTTCGTGGTGGACGTGGCGGGCGGCGACAAGGTGCCGCGCAAGGGCGGCCCCGGCGTGACCACCGCCGACCTGCTGGTGATCAACAAGACGGACCTCGCGCCGATGGTGGGCGCCGACCTCGGTGTCATGACGGCCGACGCCCACCGGATGCGCGGTGAGCTACCGGTGATCGCGCAGTCCCTCAGGGACACACCGGACGCACCCGCGGTGGCCGACTGGGTGCGCGCTCAGCTCCGCACGCTCGCGGCGGTCAGTTGATCGCCGAACGGGCTGACGTCACCCGCGCAGCCGTACTGGTCGGACATGGACAGGTACAGCGGCACGGTCTCGTCCGGCGGGTAGACGCGGACGCCCCACACGGGCGTCTTGCGGCACGTGTCCGGGTCGAAGTTGTCGACCTGGGCGAACCCGACGTCCGAGAGGGCCGAGCCGCCGTGCGGCAGGGTCAGCAGCGGTCCGCGGTCGCCCACCCGCACGGCCGCCGCGCCGACCTGGTTGCCCGACGCGTCCACGTAGGACACGCCCGGGAAGCCGCGCAGCACGCACGCGCCGAAGCCCCGGTTGGTGAACACGACCTCCCGGTACACCGTGCCCGCCGCGCCACCGACGCGGCCGAACGCGATGTCCAGGTCCACCGACTTGCACGTGCCGACCGCGGTCGCCCGCGCGTCCCCGGCCGCCTGCGCGACGGCGGTCCCCCCGGTGGCGAGCACGGCAGCGGCCACCGCGACTGTTGCGAGAACTCTTCTCATGACGATCTCCCCCGAGATTCGCGGGTGGAAGGTCCACCCGATCTGATGACGTGCCGGGGGTCACAGGGGTTGCGTCCATGAGGGCGAGGGCTCACCTGGTCGTGGAACGCGACCCGAACGGGCGAACGGTCGTGCGCGAGATGAGGTCGATGGCGCCGCTGCGGCTCGTCCCCCGGCGCGGGCCCGAGGAGGTGGCGCTGGTGCACCTGGTGAGCGCCGTCACGGCCCCGCTGGGCGGAGACGACCTGGAGCTGCGCGTCACGGTCGGCCCCGGCGCGGCGCTGGAGCTGCGCGGCGTGGCCGCGACCCTCGTGCTGCCTGGACGGCACCCCGGCGGCAGCCGTGCCCTCGTCGACGTGGAATTGGCCGACGGCGCGTCGGTGGAGTACCTGCCGGAGCCGACCGTCGTCACCGGACGCGCGTGCCACGAGGCGGTGTTCCGCGCACGGATGGGGGATGACGCCCGCCTGCGCGTGCGGGAGGTGGTCGTGCTGGGCCGCACCGGCGAGCGGCCGGGCTCGCTCACGACGACGCTCGACGTCCGCCGCAACGGTCCCGTCATCAAGCAGACATCTCATTTGGGATCGCCCGAAGTGGACGCCAGCCCCGCCGGACTGGCCGGGCACCGGGTGCTCGGCACCGAGCTCGCGTGCTGGGGCGAGGACCTGCCGGGAGCGGTCTCAGGGCAGTGGTGGTCGCTGGTTCCGCTGGTCCGGGGCGGGAGCCTGACCACCGCCGTGGCCGACGACGCGGTGACCGTGGAGCGCGCGCTCGACCAAGCGCGGGCGTCGCACCCCGGTTCCGGGGTCGATCTGACTCGATCTCGTGCTCGATTCCGAGGCGACCGTCACACTGAAAGTCACGGATCGGGTGGCGGTCATCACCGTGCGGGCGGTTTCGCGGTGCGCGCGGAACCCGTACGGTCGCGGGACCACTAGGTGCCACAAGTGCCTTGGCCAGGCCGAAAGTATGCTCCGGGAGGTCGGGATGTCGGAGACCGCGAACATCGCTTTGCCGTCGATGCGCGTGTCCTACGAACAGGGCTCGCTCACAGAGGGTGACCTAGAGGCCAGTTGGCACGAGCAGCTGCAGCTGTGGTTGGACCAGGCGGCGGGTGCGGGCCTGCCGGAGCCGAACGCGATGGTGCTCGCCACCTCCGACCCGGAGGGCCGCCCGTCGTCCCGCACGGTGCTGGCCAAGGGCCTGGACGAGCGGGGGCTGGTGTTCTTCACCAACTACACGTCGGCCAAGAGCCACGACCTGATGGCCACCCGGTACGCGTCGGCCACGTTCCCGTGGTTCGCGATGCAGCGGCAGGCGCACGTGCGGGGCATCGTGGAGAAGGTCGGCCCGGCGGAGACCGCGGCCTACTGGGCGGGCCGCCCGCGCGGTTCGCAGCTGGGCGCCTGGGCGTCGCCGCAGTCGCGGGTCGTCAGCGGACGCTCCACTTTGGAAAGCGCGCTGAACAAGGTCGAGCGCCAGTTCGCCGAGTCCGACCGCGTACCCGTGCCGCCCCACTGGGGCGGCTGGCGCATCCGGCCCGAGGAGGTCGAGTTCTGGCAGGGCCGCCGCGACCGCATGCACGACCGCCTGCGCTTCCGCCTCGGCCGTGACGGCTGGGAGATCCAGCGCATCGCGCCGTAGCAGCTTCACCTCCGACGAGCCCCGTGGCGCATCACCGCCGCGGGGCTCGTTCGACGTCCCGACCCCGACGGGTGAGGGTGGTGCCGCCGCAGCGCACGGACTGCACGGCCGGCGTGTTCGCCAGCACCTCCACCTCGGGCAGGTCCGGCGCGACGACGCACGCGTAGGAGGCGTGGACCGGTCCGGGGCCGTGGTCGAAGCCCAGGGTGAAGATCCCGTTCTCGACGGACGCGAAGTGGGGTGACAGCGGCAGGTAGGTGAGGCCGCCGTGCCGCACGGCGCCGGCGGTCGGCCCTCCGGTGGTCGGCTCGTCGACGGCCAGGCGCTGGTCGACCGTGGTGATCACCCGGTTCGCGCCGGGGGCCGAGATGCCCGCGCCCAGCGCGACGACGGCGTCCGGGAAGCAGAACCACGCCTTCCAGCCGTCGGTGAAGCGGTCGACGCCGGCGAGCCGCATCACGGCCACGCCGTGCTCGCCGTCGGCCCACCCGAGCACGTCCTCCGCCGCGCCGCGCTCCAGGTACGGGCGGGGGAGCAGGGACCGGCCCTGCTCGGTCGTGGTGCCGGGCAACCGGGCCCAGTCCCAGCGCGACAGCACCTCGCGGTACCCGTCGGCGGCACCGACGCGGAACGTCGCGACACCGTCGCCCAGGTGCCGCCCGAGGGTGTTCTCGCCGTTCAGGGTCTCGGTCGGCACGGTCCGGGTGGACGACATCCGCACGGCGAACGCCCAGGTCGGACGGCGGTGCGCGAGGTAGTCGGAGCGCGGGAACCACTTCGTGCCGACCAGCGGCGGCCCGTCGCCGTCCAGCCGGGCCGCGAGGGCGGCCACCTCCTCCGCCCGGTACGGCGAGCCGGAGAGCCGGTCGACCGCCTCGCGCAGCGAGTCGAGCCGGTGCGCGTCCGGCCGGACCAGCTCGCGACCCATGGCGGCGAAGTCGTAGGACGAGCCGTGCGCGAACCACTGCTGGCCGTCGAGCAGGAAGTCGGTGAAGAACCGGACGGCGGGTTCGGGGAACAGGTGCAGCCAGCGGGTGAGCGACGCGACGAGGCTCGCGCCGTAGCCGCCGGAGTAGAGCTGCGGGCCGTGCTGGTGGAAGCTGTGGTCGCGCTGGACGCCCTCCTCGTCGGTGAAGGCGAGCACCGAGCACATCCGCTCGACCGCCTCGGTCACGACGGCGTCGTCCCGCGTGATCAGCCCGCGCCGCAGGTGGATCGCGGACACCCACACGAGGTTCTGGCCGGCCTTCGGCACCGGCCCGATCGCCGCCGCGAGCCACTCGCCCCAGGAGGCGCGGTCGGTCGGGCTCAGGTCGAGGTCGAGCAGGGCGTCACCGACCACCTGCGGTGCGCCGATCTCGTTGTACCACCAGTTGTCCGACCGGGGCGCGAGCCGCCGCCACGCCTCCAGCGCGGTGAGGCGTTCGGCGGGCGGGAGGGCCTGCGCGCGGCGCAGGTGTTCGAGGGCGGGGAAGTCGGCGGCGTCGCGGGACGCGTAGTCGACGTCGGGCCACGTGCCGTCGGGGCGCATGACCCCATTGTCGACCGGCCGCGCACCCGTGTCCCACGTCTCGGTGGACAACCCGTTAGTTGACGTACGCTAACGACCGTGCGGAGAGTGCTGGGGAAGATTGCCATCGACACCCGACCGCTGAAGGTCCTGGCGTACCGGCGGTTGTGGCTCTCCACCATCGTCACGGCCATCGGCAGCCAGTTGACCGCGGTGGCGGTGCCCAAGCAGGTGTACGACCTCACCGGGTCGTCCGGCTGGGTCGGCGTGTCGGCCGGTGTGGCGCTGGTGCCGTTGTTGATCTTCGGCCTGTACGGCGGCGCGATCGCGGACGTCGTGGACCGCCGCAAGCTGCTCGTCGTCACCAACACCGGCATCGCGGTCACGTCCGTGCTGCTGTGGGGGCAGGCCGCGCTGCACGCCGACTCGGTGTGGCTGGTGATCGCGCTCCTCGGCCTGCAACAGGTCTTCTTCGCCGCCAACTCCCCGGCCCGCACCGCCTCCGTCGCCCGGCTGGTGCCCGCCGACCAGATCCCCGCCGCCACCGCGCTCAGCTCCACGGTGATGATGTTCGGCGGCGTCTTCGGCCCCATGCTCGCGGGCGCGCTGATGCCGGTCGTGGGCCTGTCGACGCTCTACCTCGTGGACGCCTTCGCGCTCACCCTGACCATCTGGGCGGTCTGGAAGCTGCCGCCGCTGCCCCCGTTGAGCGGGACGACGCGGCGGGCCGGCCTGCGCGACGTGGTCGACGGGTTCAGGTACCTGGCGGTGCAGAAGATCCTGCTGGCGAGCTTCCTGCTGGACATCATCGCGATGGTCTTCGGCATGCCCCGGGCGCTGTTCCCGGAGATGGCCGAGAACACGTTCGGGGACCCGGCCGGCGGGGAGTTGGCGCTGGGCCTGCTGTTCGCCGCCATCCCGCTGGGCGCGATGCTGTGCGGCCTCACGTCGGGCTGGACGTCACGGGTGCACCGGCACGGCATGGGCGTCGTGTTCGCGGTCGTGGCGTGGGGCGTGGCGATGATCGGCTTCGGCCTGTCGCACGCCCTCTGGCTGGCCGTGGTGTTCCTGGCGATCGGCGGCGCGGCGGACATGATCAGCATGGTGTTCCGCAGCGCGATCCTCCAGTCGGCGGCGACGGACGAGATGCGCGGCCGGATGCAGGGCGTGTTCATCGTGGTGGTGGCCGGCGGCCCGCGCCTGGCGGACCTCCTGCACGGCACCACCGGCGCTCTGATCGGTCCCGGCAGCGCGACCGCGCTCGGCGGTGTGCTCGTCGTCGTCGCGACCGCCCTGGCCGTGCTCGCCATCCCGGCGATCAAGCGCTACCGCTTCACCCCGGAAGAGGTGCCCGGCAGCACCACCCGGTGACGTCGCGGCCCGCGGGTCACACCGGGGTCTGCGGCGCCTGGTCCGGGTCGCCGTGCCGGACGCGCGCCGCGCGCACCCGCAGCCGGTCCAGCAGCCGGATGGACGGGGTCGCCGTGATGCCGTGCAGGAGGATGGAGCCGATCACGACCAGGCCCACCACCCGCCAGATCGCGCCCGGGTCGACGAAGTCCCCGGACTGGATCGCGTAGGCCACGTAGAACAGCGAACCGACGCCCCGCACGCCGAAGAACGAGATCGCGGCCCGCTCGCGCGGTCCCGTCTTGCCGCGGGCCAACCCGACCAGGCCGGCCACCGGCCGCACCACGAGCAGGACGACCACCGCGACCAGCACCTCC
Organism: Actinosynnema sp. NPDC023658; assembly: GCF_040639995.1. NCBI lineage: Bacteria > Bacillati > Actinomycetota > Actinomycetes > Pseudonocardiales > Pseudonocardiaceae > Actinosynnema > Actinosynnema sp. NPDC023658. The sequence goes on from NZ_JBFAAX010000001.1 coordinate 44,793, forward strand.
CGCCACCCGGTGCCGGCCAGCAGCCCGGTGACCGCCGCCCCGCCGAGCAGGAAGATCACCAGCACGGTCAGCATCCGCTCCGCCTGCTCGACGTACTGGTGCAGGACGCGGTGGTAGCCGTGCGAGCGCTCACCGGCCCTGATCGTGCAGGCGCACACGAAGACCGCGACGAAGCCGTACCCCTCGGCCAGCTCGGTGAGGCCGTAGGCCAGGAAGGTCGCCGCGAGCGCGACGAACCCCTCCGCGTGCTCCGCCAGCCGGAAGTCCTCCGACGGCGCGGCGAAGAACAGCTTGCGCAACGCCCACCCGGCGAGCAGGCCGACGAGCACACCGCACGCCAACCGCCACAGCACGTCCACGGCGAGCCACTGCGGCAACCAGGCGTCCGGGGCCGCGCCGACGACGCTGATCGCCACCGCGGCGTAGGTGAACGGGAACGCCAGCCCGTCGTTCAGACCGGCCTCGGACGTCAGCGCGAACCGCACCTCGTCCTCGCCCTCGCCGGGGTCGTCCGGGTTCTCCGCGGGCTCGGCCACCTGCACCTCGCTCGCGAGCACCGGGTCGGTGGGCGCGAGCACGGCGGCGAGCAGCAGCGAGGAGGCCAGGCCCCAGCCGAGCGCGCCCCACCCCAGCAGGCCGATGGCCAGCATCGTCAGCGGCATCGTGAGGCCGAGCAGCCGCCAGGTCGAAGACCAGCGGCCCAGCCCGACCGGCCGGTTCAGCGCGAGACCCGCGCCCATCAACGAGATGATCACGCACAGCTCGGTGAGGTGCAGGATGAACGAGCTGTGCTCGATCGGATCCGGGTCGGGCAGGGGGTCGATGACCGTGAACGCCAGCGCACCCGCACCCAGGAACACCATCGGCATCGAGATCGGGGCCCGGCCGAGGACCCTGGGCAGCACCGCGGCCATGAGGGTCGCGACCCCGACGGCGGTGTAGATCAGCGCAGCCGGCTCCACCGGGTGATCTCCTCTCGGCCGGCCTGCGGTCGAACGCGGACCGCCGCAAGTACCGGGCAAGTACCCCGGCGCGGTGACGCCAACCCCCTACCGCGACCCGGGCTCAGCGCTGTGACCGAAGGAACCTCGCCCACGAGCCGACGGGAACGCTGATGGTGGGCGTGGGGTTCTTGGAGTCCCGCGCCGCCACCCTCTCCTGAAGACGCGCCACCTCAACACAATTCGCGCTGCTGGCACTACGAGAACTCTTCCGCCACAGGGTCATGCGCCCATGTTTTCACGCCAGACCCTTCAGGTAGGCCGCCGTTTCCTCAGCGGTGAAGGCCACATCGCGGAGGACACCCCACGTGTCCTCGAACAGGGCGATCTGGTCGGGCTCGTCCAGGAAGTGACTGGCGATCTTGTTCTCAAGGAGCACCAGGCTCGGGTCGTCGTCGTACTTGAGGATCACGAACGCGCCGTTCAGGCCGGGGTGCAAACCGGCCTCGGTCGGGATCACCTGCACCGTGATGTTGGGCATCTCGGCCATGTCGGTGATGTGGCGGATCTGGCGGCCGTACACGTGAGGATCACCGAACTGGCGCTCCAGGACGCTCTGCTCGATGACCGCGTGCAACTGGAGCGGGTTGCTGCGGGTGAGAAGTCCTTGACGAGCCATCCGGCTGGAGACCAGCGTCTCGACCTGATCGTCGTCGAGGTCGTTCCCGGTCGCGCAGATGATCTTGCGTGCGTACTCGGCGGTCTGGAGCAGTCCCGGGATCATCAAGGGCTCGTAGAAGTGCAGTGCATTGGCTTCTTCCTCGAAATCGGCCCAGGTCTGCCAGTCCTCGGGGAAGTGCGCGCTGTTCACCCGCAGCAGGCCGCGCTGCTCGGCGTGCCGGGCCAGGTCCAGCAGTTGCACCCGCTGCTTCTTGGTGACGCCGTAGAAATCGAGCAGCTTCTCGACGTCGTCGAGGTAGATGCCGCTCTCGGCGCTCTCGACCCGGCTGATCTTGCTGGCGGACATCTCCACCGCCTTGGCGACATCCGCACCGGTCATGCCGGTGGCTCGCCGCAGCTTCCGCAGGGTGAACGCCAGGCGGCGGGAACGGACTGACGCTTCGGAACGACGTGGCATGCGATCCAAGGTAGGGGGGTGTCGCCAAACGCGAAAGGATGCTCACTCGATCGGGTAATTGAGCTTACTAACGCAAGCTTGCATGATTCCGGCATGGGCGAATCGATGATCAGGGTGACGGTCCCGAAGCGGGAGTGGTTGTTGCGGTGCTACTCCGACCACGAGGACGTCATGTCGCTCGAAGTGCAGGACGGCGGGATCGACCTGTTCCTGCCCAGCGGGTCCGACACGGTCCGGTTGGAGGCGGCGCAGATCGCGGCGTTCCGGGAGGCGTTGGACGAGGCCATCGCCCGTGCCGAGGCCGACCTGCGCGGGTGACCGGAGCGGAAGGTCAAGACTTGCCCAAGGTCCGCGCATCCGACTACCCGGGCCATGTGTGATCCGGCACACTCAGTCGGCATGGCGGAAGCGACGAGCGCACCGGAACAACCGGAACTCAACCGGGCCATCGGCCCGAAGCTGCTGTTGTTCTTCGTGGTCGGTGACATCCTCGGCACCGGCATCTACGCCCTCACGGGCAACGTCGCGGGCAAGATCGGCGGCGCGCTGTGGGTGCCGTTCCTGATCGCGTTCGTGGTGGCGTTCCTGACCGCGTTCAGCTACCTGGAGCTGGTCGGCAAGTACCCGAAGGCGGCCGGTGCGGCGCTGTACACCAACCGGGCTTTCAAGATCCAGTTCCTGACGTTCATGGTGGCGTTCGCGGTGATGAGCTCGGGCATCACCTCGGCGTCCTCCGCCGCGCTCGCGTTCGGGCGCACCTACCTCCAGTCGGTCATCAAGGAGTTCTTCTCCGACACCTTCACGGTGTCCGCCACGCTCGTCGCGATCCTGTTCATCGTCGGGCTCGGCGTGATCAACTTCCGGGGCGTCTCGGAGTCGGTCAAGGCGAACGTCGTGCTGACGTGCATCGAGCTGTCCGGTCTGGTGATCATCATCGCGATCGGCCTCTACGCGGTGCTGGCGGGCGACGGGGACGCGTCCCGCCTCACGCAGGTCGACCCGGCACCCGGTCAGAGCGCGCTGGTCGCGATCACGTCCGCGACCGCGCTGGCGTTCTTCGCGATGGTCGGGTTCGAGGACTCGGTGAACATGGCCGAGGAGTGCCGCGACCCGGTCCGCATCTTCCCGCGGGCGATGCTGTGGGGCATGGTGATCGCGGCGGTCATCTACGTGCTGGTCGCGATCACGTCGTCGCTGCTCATCCCCGCCGACGAGCTCGCGAAGGCCGGCTCCTCGGCGTTGCTGAGGGTCGTCACCGTCGGTGCGCCGGGCTTCCCGCTGTGGGTGTTCTCGCTGATCGGCCTGTTCGCGGTCATCAACTCGGCGCTGATCAACATGCTGATGGCCAGCCGGCTGCTGTACGGCATGTCGAACGAGCGGATCATCCCGAAGGTCTTCGGCACCGTGCACCCGTCCCGCCGCACGCCGTGGATCTCGATCATCTTCACCTCCGGCGTGGCGATCATCCTGGTGTGCACGACCGACATCGCCAAGCTCGGCGGCACGACCGCGTTGCTGCTGCTGGTCGTCTTCACGATCGTCAACATCGCCGTGCTGGTGCTGCGCAAGGAGAAGGTCGACCACAAGCACTTCCGCGCGCCGACGTGGGTGCCGGTGCTGGGTGCGATCACGTGCGCCTACCTGGCGAGCCCGCTGTCGGGTCGGGCGTCGGCGGACTACGAGATCGCGCTCTACCTGCTCGCCGCCGGCGTGGTCCTCTGGATCATCAACCGGTTCGTGCACGGCAAGACGAGCTTCGACCCGGCCAAGCTGGGCAAGTGAGCGGAGGGGGTCACGCCGGCGCGACCAGCGTGTCGAGGTGACGGCGCAGCACGTCCAGCACCGCCGCCGCGTCCAGCCGGTCGGGGTGCAGGATCGCGTGCAGCGACAGGCCGTCGATCAACGCGCACAGGCGGCGTGACTCCAGGGCGAGGTCGGCGTCGGGGGTCAACCGCCCCCCGCGCCGCGCCCCTTCGAGGATCCGGGTGGTGAGCACGACCAGGCCGTCGTAGAGCTCGTCGGCGTGCGGGCGCAGCTCGGGGCGCGTGCGCGAGGCCATCAGGAACGCCAGCCACACGGCCGTCTCGCGGGTCCGCCGCTCGTCCACGGGCAGCAGCTCGGCCAGCATGTCGACGACCGCCCCACGCGGGTCCGCCGCGGTGCGCACGCGGTCGACGTGGCTGGTCAGCCGGGTGGTGAGCCGTTCGCTCAACGCCTTCATCGCGAACACCACCAGCTCGGTGTGGTGCTCGAAGTAGTGCCGCACCGAGCCGATGGCCAGGCCCGCCTCGGCGGCGACGTTGCGCAGGGACGCCTGCTCCAGGCCGTCCCGCTCGATCACCCGGAACAGCGCTTCGACCACGGCTTCCCGCCGCTGGTCCGGGTCCACGATCTTCGGCACTCCACTTTTGTAGCACAGCCATGCTATTTTGATTTGGCATGACCGTGCTAAATCAAAGGGGGACGTCGACGTGTGGATGACTCTGATCGTGATCGCGCTGGTGGTGGGCCTGGTGGTCAAGCGGTTCCTGGGTGAGCCGCTCAACGCCCGCGACCTGTTCGTGCCGCCCGTCGTCCTGGTGGGGATCGGCGTCTACGGCCTGGTGAACGACGTGCACCCGAGCGGCGGCGACATCGCCTGGGTCGTCGCCGCCTCGGTCGTCGGGCTCGTGCTCGGCGGGGTGCGCGGGCTGACGCCGCGGCTGGTCACCAAGGAGGGCCACCTCTGGCAGCGCTACACCGCGTGGACGCTGGTCGTCTGGGTGCTGTCCGCCGCCGTCAACTTCGGGATCGGCCACCTCGCCGTGTCGTCGGGCACGCCCGAGCAGGCCCGCCCGATGACGCTGGCCATCGGGGTGAGCCTGCTGGGCGAGGGCATCGCGCTCGGCGTGCGGGCGCTGGGGACGGGCGTGCCGTTCGCGCCGGCGCGGCGGTAGGGGCCCGCTCGATCAGGCGGGCACGGCCTGGTGGCGGCGCAGGAGGGTGGCGTCGTGGGCGTTGAAGACGTCGACCGACGCGCCGTGGTCGCGCACCAGCTCCCGCAACCGGTCCTGGTTGGCCAGGCGCAGCCCGGACGCCACCTGCATCCGCTTCTGCATGAAGGTCAACGCGGGCGGGCAGTGCGGCGGCGTGGCCATCTCGCCGTGGAAGAAGTAGGAGTCGCCCGCGTGCAGCAGCCACCGGTCGCCGTCGCGCACCGCCACCCCCGTGTGCCCGTGCGTGTGCCCGAACAACGGCACCAGCAGCACGTCCGGCCGCACCTCGCGCACCCCGGAGAAGCCGAACCACGTCTCGCCGGTCGTCTCGTGCGGCACCCACTTCGGGCCGTGCCGCCACTGGCCGTCGGGGTAGCGCACCCGGTCGTTGCCCGACCTGTCCGGGCGCGTCGCGGCGGCCAGCTCCTCCGCCGACAGGTGCACCCGCGCCTGCGGGAAGTCGCGCAGACCGCCGCCGTGGTCGAGGTCCAGGTGGGTCAGCACGACGTCCCGCACGTCCGACGCGGCGAAGCCGAGCGCTTCCACCTGCCGCACCGCGGTCTCCGACTCGTCCAGCACGGGCCGGCTCATCGCCCGCCACCACCGCGCCAGCGTGTCGCCGGGCCGGCGCACGTCACCGACGCCGAGCCCGCTGTCGACCAGCACCAGGCCGTCGTCGGTCTCCAGCAGCAGCACGTGGCAGACCAGCTCGGCCGCGCGGAAGTACGACCCCTCGCCGGTGACGAGCTTCCCGCCGAACGGGCGCATGGTGCCGCAGTTGAGGTGGTGCACCTTCATGGCGTGGGCCTTTCCAGCAGCGCGCCCAGGCGGGCGCCGACGGCGTGCAGGGGGTCGAGCGAACGGCGGGTGCGGGCGAGCAGCAGCGCGCCCTCGATGGCGGCGAGCACGACCGTGGCGAGGTCTTCGTCGCCCACGTGCGCGGCGATGACCTGTTGCCACGACGCGTAGACGTCCTCGCAGGCGACGCGGATCGGCTCGCTGTCCGACGCCGCGTCCAGCGCCACCGTGGCGATGGGGCACCCGCTGCGGAAGTCCGAAGCCAGCAGCTCGCGGCCGAGCAGGTCCAGGGCCCGGGAAAGCGCTTCCGCGGGGTCCGGCACCGCCGCCAGGACGGCGGCCAGCGCGTCACCGAGTTCCTTGCCCGCCAACGCCACCGCCTCGACGGCCAACTGCTCCTTACCGCCCGGGAAGTGGAAGTAGAGCGATCCCTTGGGCGCCCCGCCCTCGCTGAGGACCTGGTTCAGACCCGTCGCGTGGTAGCCCTGCGACCGGAAGAGGTCGGCCGCCGTGCGCACCACGCGGTCGCGGGTGTCCGTCCTTCTTGGCATGGTTTTACTATAGAGACCGGTCTAGTAAGAAAGTCAAGCGGAACGTCCCTCGGATACGCTCCTGACCCATGCTGGAGATCGCCCACGGCGCGGCGCGCGCCGTCATCGCACCTGAGGGTGCGGTACTGAAGTCCTACGACGTCGGCGGCGTGCCGTACGTGGAGACGTACGAAGACGAGCAGCCCATGGGCAGCGGCGCGGTGCTCGTGCCGTGGCCCAACCGCACGGCGGGCGGCAAGTGGACGCTGGACGGCGTCGAGCAGCAGCTGGAGGTGACCGAGCCGACCCGCGGCAACGCGATCCACGGCCTGGTGCGCCGCGTGGTGTGGGAGGTGCTGGAGCACACCGGCGGGCTGCTGTCGATGGAGGCGTCGGTGGCGGGCTTCGGCTGGCCCGTGCCGCTGCGCACCACCATCACCTACGCGTTGGACGACAACGGCCTCAGCGTGTCGCACGGCGTCACCAACCTGGGTGACGCGCGCACGCCGTTCGGCGTCGGCACGCACCCGTACCCGCGGGCCGGCGCGTCGCTGACCGACGAGACGTCGCTGTCGCTCTCCGCCGCCACCGTGCTGCCGGTCCACCCGGACACGATGATCCCGACCGGTCCGGCCGAGCCGGTCTCCGGCGACTACGACTTCCGGGTGGCGCGGCTGCTCGAAGGCGTGAAGCTGGACACCGCGTTCGGCGGCTGCGAGCCGGTGGACGGGCTGGTGCGGCACGTGCTGAAGGGCCCGGGCGGCGGCGTCGAGGTGTGGGCGGACCCGGACTTCAAGTGGGTGCAGGTCTACACGCCGGACGACTTCCCCGGGCGGGGCCGCGCCGTGGCGATCGAGCCGATGACGTGCCCGCCGGACGCGTTGAACAGCGGGGTGGACCTGCTGTGGCTGGAGCCCGGCGAGTCGTGGGCCGGCCGGTGGGGTTTGCGCCCGTTGTCGTAGGCCGTTAGCGTCGCTAACTATGAACGTCGCAATCACGGGTGGGTACGTCGTCCCGGTCGCCGGTGAGCCGATCGAGGACGGCACGGTCCTGATCCAGGACGGGAAGATCGCCGCGATCGGCCCGGACGTCGAGGTGCCGGACGGCGTCCCGGTCGTGGACGCGGCGGGCGGCTGGGTGCTGCCCGGTTTCGTGGAGGCCCACGGCCACCTCGGCGTGCACGAGGAGGGCGAGGGCTGGGCCGGGCAGGACACCAACGAGATGACCGACCCCAACGGCGCGCGGCTGCGCGCGTTGGACGCGATCAACGCCGCCGACCAGGGCTTCGCCGACGCCCTGGCCGGCGGCGTCACGACCGCGGTGATCAAGCCCGGGTCGGGCAACGTGATCGGCGGGCAGACCGTGGCGGTCAAGTGCTGGGGCCGCACGGTCGACGAGATGCTGCTGCGCAACCCCGTCAGCGTGAAGAGCGCCCTCGGTGAGAACCCGAAGCGGGTGTACGGGGACCAGAAGAAGCTGCCGTCCACCCGTCAGGGCGTGGCCGCGGTGATCCGCGACGCGCTCACCAAGGCGCAGGACTACGTGGCCAAGCGGGACGAGGCCGAGGGCGCGTTCGAGCGCAACCCGACGTCCGAGGTGCTGGCGCGGGTGCTGTCGGGCGAGCTGCCGTGGTGCCAGCACTGCCACCGGGCGGACGACATCGCGACGGCGTTGCGGCTGGCCGACGAGTTCGGCTACCGGCTCATCGTCAACCACGGGACCGAGGGTCACCTGATCGCGGACGTCCTCGCGGAGCGTGGCATCCCGGTCGTGATCGGGCCGCTGTTCACGTCGCGGTCCAAGGTCGAGGTGCGGCAGCGGTCGTTGCGCAACCCGGGCATCCTGGCGCGGGCGGGCGTGCAGATCGCGATCACCACCGACCACCCCGTGGTGCCGATCCACTTCCTCGTGCACCAGGTGACGTTGGCGGTGAAGGAGGGCCTGGACCGCCGGACCGGTCTGGAGTCGATCACCACCAACCCGGCGCGCATCATGGGCCTGGACGACCGCGTCGGCTCGCTCCAGCCGGGCCTGGACGGTGACGTCGTGATCTGGTCGGGTGACCCTCTGGACGTGATGAGCCGTGCCCTGAAGGTCTTCGTGGAGGGCCGCGAGGTCTACCGCTACGAGAACGGCGAGGAAGTCGTCACCAACCCGTTCTACCGCGAACCCTGACCCGTCGGCGGGCCCGACGACGTGGTCGGGCACCTGCTATCTTTGAGGCGCGGACCCGTCCCACTCCCGTGGGGAAGCGGGTCCAGCTTCTTTCCCGGGGTGGGTCAGATCGGCTGTGGTCGACCGCCATTGGCGCAGGCGGGACCGAGCAGGTCGGCGTACCACTCCCACATCAGTTCCTTGCCCGGGGCGCGCAGCACGGCCTGGTAGGCCGTGTACGCCACCAGGTCGGCCACCTGGACCCACTGGCTCAGGTGGGAGCCCTGGAAGAACGGGTCCTCGATCAGGTTGCGGGTGGCCAGGCGCAGGCCGCGGTGCGCCTGCCGGTAGGACGGGTCGGTGCCGTCCCCGTCCATGATGACGAAGCCGTGCTGACCGGTGTCCACGAGCCGCACGTCGATCGTGGTCACCAGGTCGGCGTAGGCGGTGGCCTTGGCGTCGAAGTAGTTGGTGCCCTTCGTGTCGCGGAACACCGCGCCGGTGCGCACGCCCGGCAGTCCGGCGATGGCGCCCAGCGCCTCGACCATCACCGCCGAGCGGTGGGCCTTGCTGTGGTCCCAGTCGGTCTTCGTCGGCCGGCCGCGGCCGTTGGCGAACTTGGTGGCGTGCAGCTCGTAGCTGGCCGGCAGCCCGGTCGTGGCGTGGAGAGCCTTGCGCCAGTCCAGCCACGACCGCAACGCCGGCCGCCAATCGGTGACGAGCAGCTCCACCCAGCCGAAGACGACCAGTTCGGCGGACTGGGCCCCCGAGTCGTCGATGTAGAACAGGCGCACTTCGCTCACGACCGCGAACGGTAGAGTGTGCGCCACGAAGGGTGATGGTCGGCCACTCGGAGTGACTTCCCGCCCCGGTGGCCCCGATGTCAGCGGCGCAGGTCGCGGCCGATCACGAGGCGTTGGATTTGGTTCGTGCCCTCGAAGATCTGGAGGACCTTGGCCTCCCGCATGTAGCGCTCCACCGGGAAGTCGCGGGTGTAGCCGGCGCCGCCCAGCACCTGCACGGCGTCCGTGGTCACCTTCATGGCGGTGTCGGTGCAGATCAGCTTGGCGATCGCCGCCTGGCGGCGGAACGGCAGGCCGCGGTCGCGGCGGCGGGCGGCTTCCAGGTACGTGGCACGAGCCGACTCGACGGCGGCGGCCATGTCGGCCAGCAGGAACTCCAGGCCCTGGAAGTCGATGATCGCGCGGCCGAACTGGGTGCGCTGCTTGGCGTACGCCACGGCCTCGTCCAGCGCCGCCTGCGCCAGACCCACGCCGCACGCGGCGATCCCGAGCCGGCCCGAGTCCAAAGCGGACAGTGCGATCTTCAGGCCGTCGCCCTCGGCACCGATCAACCGGTCCGCGTCCAGGCGCACGCCGGAGAACGACAGCTGCGCGGTGATCGAACCCGTCAGGCCCATCTTGCGCTCCGGGGCGGCGGCCGTGAGACCGTCCGCGCGGCCCGGCGCGAAGAAGCAGCTGATGCCCTTGCCGCCGTCGTCCGACGTGCGCGCCATCAACGTGTAGAAGTCGGCCACCCCGGCGTGCGTGATCCACGCCTTCGTGCCGTTGACGACGTACCGGTCGCCGTCCCGCACGGCCCGCGTCGACAGCGCCCCGGCGTCCGAACCGGCGTGCGACTCCGACAGCGCGTACCCGCCGAGGTGGTCACCCGCGAGCACGTCCGGCAGCCACCGGTCCTTCTGCTCCTCGCTGCCGAACGTCGCCAGCGCGTAGCTGGACATGACGTGCACCGACAGCCCCACGCCGACCGACATCCACGCCGACGCGACCTCCTCCAGCGCCTGCAGGTACACCTCGTACGGCTGCTCGCCGCCGCCGAACCGCTCCGGGTACGGCAGGCCCAGCAGGCCGGTCTTGCCGAGCAGGCGGAACTTGTCGCGCGGGAACCGCTCGTGCTCCTCGGCCTCGGCGGCGTGCGGCGCGAGCTCGTCGCGGGCGATCTCGCGGACCAGGGCCAGCAGGTCCTCGGCCTCGGTGGTGGGCAGCAGGCGCTCGGCGGGCATCGTCGACCTCCGGGTAGCGGCGTGGACGCGTCCAAGGACGGTACTCTTGACAGTACTGTAGGACGTACGCCAGTACTGCGCCTAGGTACTGTGAAAGAATTGCCGCCTATGACCTCGATCGTGCGCAGACCGCTGACGCCCAGGCAGGACGAGCTGCTGGGGCGACTGGAGGCGCTGGTGCTCGCGGAGGGGTTCGCGCACTTCACGCTCGACGACCTCGCGGCCCGCCTGCACTGCTCGAAGTCGACGCTGTACGCGCTGGCCGCCAGCAAGGAGCAGCTGGCCGTGCGCGTCGTCGGCCGGTACTTCAAGGGCGCGGCCGAGCGGATCGAGCACCGGATCGCGGACGTCAAGGACGTCCGGGCCCGCGTCGGCACGTACCTGGCGGGCGCGGCCGAGGAGCTGCGCCGGGCGTCGGGGCAGTTCATCACCGACGTGTCCGCGTTCGCCCCCACGCGCTCCACCTACGAGCGCAACGCCCGCGCCGCCGCCGAGCGGATCCGCGAGTTCATCCAGGAGGGCGTCCGCGACGGGGTGTTCCGGGACGTGCATGCGACCCTGATCGCGGAGATGGCCGGTCTGCTCATCGAGGGCATCCAGACCGGTGTGCTGACCCGGCGTGCGGGGGTGTCGGACGCCGAGGCGTTCACCGCGCTGGGTGAACTGCTGCTGGACGGGTTGCGGAGAGAACGGAGCCGGTCGTGATCGTCGTTGCTGGTGAGGCGCTGGTGGACCTGGTGCCCACGCCCGAGGGGAACCTCGCGCCGCGGCTGGGCGGCGGGCCGTACAACGTGGCCATCGCCGCCGGGCGGCTCGAAGCGCCGGTGAGCTTCCTGTCCCGGGTGTCGTCGGACCTGTTCGGCGACCGGCTGGTCGAGCGGCTGCACGCCTCGGGCGTGCGCACGGACCTGGTGCAGCGCGGCGACCAGCCGACGACGCTGGCCGTGGTCGGGCTGGCCGACGACGGCTCGGCGCGCTACTCGTTCTACGTCGAGGGCACCGCGGACCGCCAGGTGACCGACCCCGGGCCGCTGCCCGCCGGGACGAGGGCCGTGTCGTTCGGGACGCTGTCGATGGTGCTGGAGCCGGGCGCGAGCACCTACGAGCGGGTGCTGTGGCGCGAGGCCGAGCGCGGCGCGCTCACCGTGCTGGACCCGAACATCCGTGCGAGCCTCATCCACGACCCCGTGGCCTACCGCGACCGGTACGACTCGTGGCTGCCGCACGTGGGCCTGCTGAAGGTGTCCGTCGAGGACGCCCGGTGGCTGGCCGACCTGCCGGCGGACGCGCCCGAGGACGACGTGCTGGAGGTCGTGCGCGACTGGCAGGGCGCCGGACCGGCCGCCGTCGTGCTCACGCGCGGTGGTGACGGGCTGGCCGTGCTGACCGCCGCGGGTGACGTGATCCGCGTCCCACCCACGCCCGTGGACGTCGTCGACACCATCGGTGCGGGCGACACCGTGCAGGGCGCCCTGCTGGCCTGGCTGCACGACCGCGACGCGCTGTCCGTCGAGGCTGTCCGTGGTCTGGACGCCGGGAAGTGGCAGGAGGCACTGGCTCACGCGGGTGCGGCGGCGGCCATCACGTGCTCCCGGGCCGGCGCCGAGCCGCCCACGAAACGCGAGCTGGAGATGACCTAGCTCTCACCCCTCTTGAGGTGGAGAAACAGCGCCAAAGGGCTACGGTGGTGGATGCACGCTAGCCACCCATGCATCCGGATGTGATGCCGGTCCCACCTCACAGAATCGGTTCACACCGCGACTGTGCCGGGGTCGTCCTCTGACTAGCGTGGGAGAACTGACAGGACCCCAACGGGGTGGTGCTGCGGTGCGGGACGATCCCACGCCCGCGCGCGTGCGTGCGAGACCCGCATGAGCCACCCCGCCCTAGCGTGAGAGGGACTCTGCATGCCCGACGCGACGACTGCGCCGAACGACACCCGTACCGTCGCGCTGCGCCATCCGGGCGGAGAGCACGAGATGAAGGTAGTACCGGCCACCGAAGGTGCGCCCGGTGTCGATCTCGGCAAGCTGCTGGCCACCACCGGCCTGGTGACGCTGGACAGCGGATTCGTCAACACCGCTTCCTGCTCCTCCGAGATCACCTACATCGACGGTGACGCGGGCATCCTGCGCTACCGCGGCTACCCGATCGAGCAGCTCGCCGAGAAGTCGAACTTCATCGAGGTCAGCTACCTGCTGATCTACGGCGAGCTGCCGACCCAGGCCCAGCTGGAGGAGTTCTCCTCCAAGATCAACCGGCACACGCTGCTGCACGAGGACCTGAAGCGGTTCTTCGACGGCTTCCCGCGTGACGCCCACCCCATGCCCGTGCTGTCCTCGGCGGTGTCCGCGCTGTCGACGTTCTACCAGGACAGCCTCAGCCCCTTCGACGCCAACCAGGTCGAGATCTCGACGATCCGCCTGCTGGCCAAGGTGCCCACCATCGCGGCGTACGCCTACAAGAAGTCCGTGGGCCAGCCGTTCCTGTACCCGGACAACTCCCTGGGCCTGGTGGACAACTTCCTGCGCATGACGTTCGGCTTCCCGGCCGAGCCGTACGACGTGGACCCCGACCTGGTGCGGGCGCTCGACCTGCTGTTCGTGCTGCACGCCGACCACGAGCAGAACTGCTCCACGTCGACCGTGCGCCTGGTCGGCTCCTCGGAGGCGAACCTGTTCGCGTCCATCTCCGCCGGCATCAACGCCCTGTTCGGCCCGCTGCACGGCGGCGCGAACTCCGCGGTGCTGGAGATGCTGGAGAAGATCCGGCGCGAGGGCGGTGACGTCTCCGCGTTCGTGAAGAAGGTCAAGAACAAGGAGGACGGCGTCCGCCTGATGGGCTTCGGCCACCGGGTCTACAAGAACTACGACCCGCGTGCCGCGATCATCAAGAAGACGGCCGACGAGATCCTCGGGAAGCTGGGCGCGTCCGACGAGCTGCTGGACATCGCCAAGGCGCTGGAGGAGACCGCGCTCGCGGACGACTACTTCGTCGAGCGCAAGCTGTACCCGAACGTCGACTTCTACACCGGCCTGATCTACCGGGCGATGGGCTTCCCGACGAAGTTCTTCACCGTGCTGTTCGCGCTGGGCCGGCTGCCCGGCTGGATCGCGCACTGGCGCGAGATGATCAACGACCCGGCCACCAAGATCGGCCGCCCGCGGCAGGTCTACGTCGGCTCGCCGGAGCGCTCGTTCGTCTCGATCGACCAGCGCTGACCGACCGGCGCCGATCGACCGGCGCCGACCCGCTCCGCTGCACCGAAGGCCCGCACCCGATCGCCGGTGCGGGCCTTTTCGTTGCCGGCGACCCGGCGACCCGGCGACCCGGCGATCCCGCGTCCCGGCGACTTCCCGCGTCCCCTTGCGGGTGACGGGTTCGTCGTGCGGTGCGCCGGTGGCGCGCCTAGGGTCGGTCCGTGGACTCCTCGACCGTGGTGTGGTTCCGGCGGGACCTGCGGACCGCCGACCACCCCGCCCTCCTGGGCG
>NZ_JBFAAX010000001.1:58855-89836 GCF_040639995.1 Actinosynnema sp. NPDC023658
GGGGGGGGGGGGCGCGGGGGGCGCACCTGGGGTGGGGGGGTCGACACCTCGCGGGGGGTGTGGTCCCGGGGGCCCCGGCGCCCCCCCCACCACCCCCCCCACCCGGCCGCGGCCCGGTGGGCGGAGCGGGCGCTGGCGCTGTTCGTGCTCGACCCCGTGCTGCTGAAGGCGTCCGGCACGCCCCGGGTGGACTTCCTGCACCGGTGCCTGCGGTCGTTGGACGCCGAGCTGGGCGGGCGGCTCGTGGTGGTCGAGGGCGATCCGGTGGACGTCGTGCCCCGGGTGGCCGCGCGGGTCGGCGCGTCGTCGGTCCACGTGTCGGCGGACGCGGGCCCGTACGGGCGCGCGCGCGACGCGGCGGTGGCCGAACGGGTCGAGCTGGTGCGGGTCGGGTCGCCCTACGCGGTCGCGCCGGGGCGGGTCACCAAGGCGGACGGGACGCCGTACCGGGTGTTCACGCCGTTCTCCCGGGCCTGGGCGGACCACGGCTGGCACCTGCCGGTCCGCACCGACGCGTCCACAGTGGACTGGATGAGTGCGGACCTCGGCGTCGAACTCCCTGCGGGAGAACGACTCCCGGACGTCCGCGCGTTGTGGGAGGCGTTCCGCGACGAGAAGCTGCCCGACTACGCCACCCGCCGCGACCGGCCGGACCTGGACGGCACGAGCCGGTTCTCCGCGTTCCTGAAGTGGGGCGTGGTGCACCCCCGGACGCTGCTCGCGGACCTGGGGCGCGACGCGGGCGCGAAGGCGTTCCGGACCGAGCTCGCCTGGCGTGACTTCTACGCCGACGTGCTGTGGCACGAGCCGGAGTCCGCGCGCCGCAACTACAACCGGGCGTTCGACCGGATGCGGCTGGACGACGACCGCGACCGGTTCGAGGCGTGGTGCCGGGGCCGGACCGGCTACCCGTTCGTGGACGCCGGGATGCGGCAGCTCCTGAGCGAGGGCTGGATGCACAACCGCGTCCGCATGGTCGTGGCGAGCTTCCTCGTCAAGGACCTGCACCTGCCGTGGTGGTGGGGCGCGCGGCACTTCATGCGGCACCTGGTCGACGGCGACCTCGCCTCAAACCAGCACGGCTGGCAGTGGGCTGCGGGCACCGGCACGGACGCGGCGCCGTTCTTCCGCGTCTTCAACCCCGTCACGCAGGGCGAGAAGTTCGACCCGGACGGGGCCTACGTGCGCCGGTACGTCCCCGAGCTGCGCGACGTGCCGGGCAAGGCCGTCCACCAACCGCGTGACCCGATCGTGGACCACGCGGACGAGCGCCGGGAAGCGCTCGCCCGCTACGAGGCCGTCAAGCGCTAGCGCAACACGTCCCGCAGGCGCACGCGGGCACCCGTGCGCAGCACGGCGTTCGAGTAGACCTTCCCGCCCAGCCAGGTGATCGCCCCGATCGCCAGCAGCGCGAGCACGATCGCCAGCAGCACCTGCCACGTCGGCGCGACGCCCATCGCCATCCGGCCCGGCATGAGGATCGGCGCGAACGGCGGCAGCACGGACAGCACCGCCACCGCGGTCCCCGTCGGGTCGCTGATCATCAGGTTGATGCCGACCACGAACGCCACCACGATCGACGCGCTGATCGGCGTCAGCACCGACTGCACCTCCTCCTGGCGCGACACCAGCGACGCCGCCGCGGCGAAGACGGTGGCGTAGAGGAAGAAGCCGAGCACGTACCAGAGCACGCCGGTGGCCAGCGCCCCGCCGGCGACGCCCGCGATGTCCAACACCCCCGACACCGACGCCAGCACCAGCCCGATGCCGCCGATCACGACCAGCTGGAGCAACCCGACCGCGCCGAGCCCGACGACCTTGCCCAGCAGCAGCTGCCACGGCCGCAGCGTCGCCAGCAGGATCTCCACCACCCGGCTGGACTTCTCCTCCACCACGCCCTGCGCGACCATCGCCCCGTAGACCAGCAGCGAGTAGTACAGCAGCGCCGCGATCACCAGGCCGACCACCAGCCGCTGGCCGCGCTGCTCGTCCTGCGGCTCCAGCGCCACCACGTCGACGCCCGCGCGTTCGACGTTGCGCGCCACCGCCGCCGGGTCCAGGCCCGCCTCCGCGAGCTGCGCGTCCAGCACCTGCTGCTTGACCAGCAGGTCGATCGAGTTGCGCAGCTGCTCGCCCAGCGACTCCTTCACCACCACCCGCAGGTCGTCGGAGGCACCGGTGATCAGCGCGTCCACGTCGCCCGACCGCACCTGCTCCTCGGCCGCCGCCGGGTCGCCCACGTCGACCGTCTCCACCTCGCGCCCGAACGACCTGGCGGTCTGCTTCAACGGCTCCGCGAGCGCCGTCGCCTGCCCGCTCAGCGCGACCCGGTCGCGGCCCGCGTCGTCGAACAGCACGGCCTGCAACAACATGTAGCCCGCCATCACGGCGACGATCACCAGGGTGCCCACCACGAACGACTTCGTGCGCACCTTGCCCAGGAACTCCCGGCGCGAGACCAGGAACACCGCCCGGCCGGGGGTGAGGTCGCTCATGCCGCGGACTCCTCGGTCACCACGCTGCGGAACAACTCGGTCAGCGACGGCCGCTGCCGGGAGAACTCGTGCACCGGACCGGTGTCCAGGGCGGCGCGCAGCACCACCTGGTCGTCGACGTCCGGCGCCACGTCCAGGACCGTGCGGCCGGACGACGTGTGCGCCGACAGCACGCCCGGCAGGTGGTCGGCCCACCCCGCGGGCGCCCGCGGCGCGTCCACGACCAGCTTCGACTCGCCGCCGGCGCGCAGCTCGTCCACCCGGCCGCAGGCCACCATCGTGCCGCTGCGCACGATGCCGACCCGGTCGCACAGCCCCTCCACCAGCTGCAGCTGGTGGCTGGAGAACACCACCGGCACGCCCCTCGCGGCCTTCTCGCGCAGCACCTGGCTCATCACGTCCACCGCCACCGGGTCCAGGCCGGAGAACGGCTCGTCCAGCACCAGCACGTCCGGCTCGTGCACCAGCGCCGCCGCCAGCTGCACGCGCTGCTGGTTGCCGAGGCTGAGCTTCTGCACCTCGTCGTCCCGGCGGTCGCGCAGGCCCAGGCGGGCGATCCACGTCTCCGCCGAGCGGTGCGCGGCGTTGGTGGGCACGCCGTGCAGCTCCGCCAGGTAGACCAGCTGGTCGAGCACCTTCATCTTGGGGTAGAGGCCGCGTTCCTCGGGCATGTAGCCGATCCGGCGGCGGGTGCGGAACGTGATCGGCGCCCCGTCCCACCGCACCTCGCCCGAGTCGGCCGCCAGCACGCCCAGCGCGATGCGCATCGCGGTGGTCTTGCCGGCGCCGTTGCTGCCGACGAACCCGAACAGCTCACCCGCCGCCACGTCGAAGGTCATCCCGTCGAGCGCGACGACCTCGCCGTAGCGCTTGGAGACCCGGTCTACCTCGAGCACTCCCTGTGCCACGTGCTCTCCTCCTGTTGTGACCAGTCGTGCCTAGCCGTAGACCTGGGTGGACAGCGGCTCGAACGGCCTGCGGCTGAACACCGCCTCGACCGGCAGGCCGAACACGTCGCAGATCCGCAGCGCCAGGTCGAGGCTCGGGTAGTGGTCGCCCCGCTCCAGCGCCCCGATCGTCTGCGGGTTGACCTCCACCGCCTCGGCCAGTACCGCCCTGGTCATACCCCGTTCGACCCGGAGCACCCCGATCCTGTTGTGGATGGGTTGCCCGGGACCTCGGCGCACCGGACTCATGCTACGAAGTGTTGCGAAAACCCAACAGAACGGCAAGTAAACAATTCACAGAATAGGCCGAACGGCGGTATCCGTCGCACGGTGTCCCATAAATCACGATTCGGTGAAACGATACGTCGCCGGGAACCGAATCGTCTGTCGACGGGTCGAATTGCGCAGTAGGGCCGCAAGCCCCGTTGCCGTGAGGGGTGAACATGGAGCCGGACCAGTGGCTCGCGCAGTACGGAGAGAAGATCGAGCAGGCCAAGCGGAACGCCGCCGAGGCCGAGACGCAGCTCGGGGGCGTCGGCGGCAGCGCCACGTCGCCCGACGGCCTGATCACGGTCACGGTCAACGCCTCGGGCGCGTTGACCGGCCTGGTCCTGCGCCCGCAGCTGCGCGGCGAGGACCCCGAGCGGATCTCCGGTGCGATCATGACCGCGGTGGCCCAGGCGCAGCGCGCCGCCGCGGGCCGGGTCGTCGAGATCATGACGGAGTTCGTCGGCGAGAGCCCGGCGCTGGAGTTCGTGAAGTCGAAGATGCCGAACGGCTATTCGGGTGACGGCACGGACGCCGTGGAACCGGAGCCGGAGATCCAGCGTCGAGACACCAGGCCCGATGACGACTACTTCACCAACCCACCCGATGTCATGGCCTGAGCAGGGGGTAGATGACCATGTTCGACTCGTTCAACGTGAACCCGGAGGAGATCCGGGCGCACGCTGGCACGGTCGACCAGCTGACGCAGCGGATGCTCTCGGCCACGAAGACCGCTGACCCGTCGCTGACGACCGACGCCTTCGGCGTGTTCGGCTCGTTCCTCGCTCAGTTCCTGCTCAAGACGGCCGGGTCGTCGCAGGACATCCTCGGCCAGGCCACGGAGACCGTCGCCGACATGTGCCAGGGCCTCAAGGAGGTCGCGGACCTCTACGAGAACGTCGACCTCGACAACGCGTTCGGCTTCACCGGAAAGGCACGGGGATGAGCGGGCAAGCCACATCGACCTCGCAGGGCCGTGACCCCTCGCACCTGATCAGCGACGTGCAGGGCACCGTCGCGGCGGTCGAGCGGGGCGACTGGGTCCAGGCCGGCCTCGGCATGGCGAACACCGCCATGGGCATCGTCGGCATGGCCAGCAACCCGCTGTCGGGCTTCCTGTCCGCCGGGTTCAGCTGGGCCATCCAGCACGTCGACTTCCTGCGCGAGCCGTTCGACGCGCTGCTGGGCAACCCGCAGGCGATCCAGAAGATGTCCGACAGCTGGGCGTCCGCCGCCAAGCAGATCGAGGGCATCGTCGCGGACTACCGGCGCACGTCGGTGGAGGAGACCCGGACCTGGCGCGGCCGTTCCGCCGACGGCTACCGCGCGGCCAGCAAGCAGCACGCCACCGGGCTGGAGACGCTGTCCAAGGCGACGCAGGGCATCTCCCGCGCGGCCAAGGGCGCGGGCGAGCTCGTCGCGACCGTGCGCAAGACGATCATGGACCTGATCAGCCAGGCCGTGTCGGACATGGTCATGAAGATCATCCAGTGGCTCGCGGCGTCGTTCCTGACGTTCGGCGCGGCCATCGCCGGCGCGATCGCGGACATCGTGCAGATGGCGTGCAACTACGCCAAGAAGCTGGCCGACTTCCTGCAGAAGCTCGGCAACTCGCTCAAGAAGCTGATCGACCTGATCAAGTCGGTCGCGCAGATCGCCCAGACCGCCAAGCAGATCCTGCAGGCGATCACCGCGATGACGTCGTCCAACAAGGGTGGCGGAGCGGGTGGCTCCGGGCCGCGGCTGTCGCAGGGCGGCCTCGGGCTGGGCGAGGGGCAGCTCGAGGACATGCACCGCGACGCCGACCGGCGGTACACCAGCACGCCCGGTGGGTCGACCAACCCGTCCGGCGCGGGCGGTGGCGGCTCGGCCGGTCCGGTCGTGAGCCGTCCGCCGACGGTCGGTGTCGGGTACGGGCCGGAGGCGGGCGCGGGCTCGGGTTCCGGCGGTGCGGGCACCTACCCCGGTGGCGCGAGCGGTCCGGTGGTGAGCCGTCCGCCGACGCTGGGTGGTGCCGGTGGCGGTTCCGGCTACGGGCCGGGCACGGGGGCCAACCAGCCGCCCAACTACCCGGGGGTGGCGAACCCGGTGGTGAACCGTCCGCCGTCGGTCGGTTCCGGTGGCACCTACGGTCCGGGTTCCGGCACGGGTTCGGGTTCCGGTTACGGGCCGGGGTCCGGTAGCGGTGGCAGTGGCACCGGCGGCAGCGGCACCGGTGGTCACTGGGAGCCGGGCCGGTGGGTGCCGGACGGCCAGGTGCCGATCCGGCCCTCGGTGAGCGGGACGACGCACGCGACCGACATCGGTGGCTCGTCGTACGTGCCGACCGTGCCGCCGGTGCGCCCGCTGCCGTCCGACCTGCACGCCAGTGGTGGCGCGGGCACGGGTGCGGGTAGCCCGGGTGCCGGTGCCTTCGGTGGCGGTGGTGGCGTCGGCGGTGGTGGCGGCGGCTTCGGTGGCGGTGGCGGTGGCGTCGGCGGTGGCGGTGGTGGCTTCGCGGGCGGTGCCGGTGGCGGTGGCGCCGGTACCGGTGGCGGCACGGCCCTCCAGGCCGGTGGCGCGTCCGGTGTGCTGGGCGCGGCCGGTGGCGGTCAGCCCGGTGCCGCCGCGGCGGCCGCGGGTGTGGCCGGTGCCGGTGGACGTCCCGGCGGTGCCGGCGGCGGCATGATGGGCGGTGCGCCCATGATGGGCCCTCCCGGCCAGGGCGGCGACGGCAAGGACCACCAGCGCAAGGTGCGGCTGGAAGGCGAACCGCTGATCGAGGAGCCGCCGAGGGCGGCGAAGCCGATCATCGGCGAGTGACCTGAAACGCCGAAGGGGGACCTCCACCAGGAGGTCCCCCTTTCGCATGCCCGCCCGTCCAGGACGTTCAACTCGGGTGTCCTGAACGTAGGACACGCACGACCTGAACGTAGGACACGCGCGACCTGAACGTTGGACACGCGCGACGCGAACGTTGGACACGCGTGCGTGTCCTACGTTCGGAACGGGCGTGTCCTGCGTTGGGGACGTGGGTGTTCTGCGTTCGGGGGCGTGGGGTGCGGTCAGGGTTGGGGGGTCGTGCGGTCGGGGTCGGTGGAGAGGGCTTCGGCCACCTGGCGGGTGACGGCCGGTTCGGCGGCGGCGCGGTCGGCGGGGACCAGGCCGATGCGGGTCCGGCGGTCCAGGACGTCGTCCGCGGTCAGGGCCCCCTCGTGGCGGACGGCCCAGGCGACCTCGCCCACCTCGGCCACACGCGGCGCTTCGGTGCCGTAGCGGGCGACCAGGTCCGGTGGGCCGGCGGCCCGGCCCGCGCCCACCAGCGGGAGGCTCGCGGTGCGGCAGCGGACCGCCGTCAGGCCCGTGGCGTCCACCGCGTCGGCGGCCATGCGGCGGTACGTGGTGAGCTTGCCGCCGACGACCGTCGTGACGCCGTCGGCGGTCAGCACGGCGTGCCGCCGGGAGAGGTCGGCGCTCGGACCGCCACCGGTGTCGAGCAGGGGACGCAGGCCGGCGAACGCGCCCAGGACGTCGTCCCGGCCCAACGGCCGTTCGAGCACCGAGGACGCCGCCGCCAGCAGGAAGTCCACATCGGACTCGGGCACGGTCGGCACGTCCGGGATCGGGCCGTCCACCGGCTCGTCGGTCAGACCCACGTACACGCGGCCGTCGCGTTGCGGCAGCACGAGCGCGAAGCGGTTGCGGGCACCGGGGATCGGCACGGTCAGGGCGGTCCCGGCCACGCCGAGGGTCGACGCGGACAGCACCAGGTGCGAACCCCGGGACGGCCGCAGCCGCACGCCCGGCACCAACCCGCCCGCCCACACGCCGGCCGCGTTCACCACCGCGCGCGCCGCGATGTGCAGCGACGAGCCGGTCAGCACGTCGACCACGTCCGCGCCCCGGCCGGTCAGGGACGTCACGCGCGCCCGGGTGACCACCCGGGCCCCGAAGCCGGCGGCGGTGCGGGCCAGCGCCACGACGAGGCGGGCGTCGTCGACCAGCTGCCCGTCGAAGCTCAGCAGCCCGCCGCGAAGGTCGGCCCGCCGCAGGCCGGGCACCAGGGCCAGCGCCTCGACGGCGGGCACGTGCCGCGGACCCGGCAGGACGCGGGACGGGGTGCGGGCCAGGCGGCGCAACGCGTCACCGGCGCGCAGACCGGCCATCACGACCTGGTCGTGCGACCTGCCGTGCAGCGGCACGAGCTGCGGCAGCGCCCGCACGAGGTGGGGCGCGGTGCGGGTCATCAGGATGCCCCGCTCCACCGCGCTCTCGTAGGCCAGGCCGACCTCGCCCTGCGCCAGGTACCGCAACCCGCCGTGCACCAGCTTGCTCGACCAGCGGGACGTCCCGAACGCCAGGTCGTGCGCCTCCACCAGGCACACCGACAGGCCGCGCGACGCGGCGTCGAGCGCGACACCGGCACCGGTCACCCCGCCGCCGACCACCAGCAGGTCCACCGACGACGACGCCAGGTGGTCGAGATCGACACGGCGTCGCGCGGCGTTCAGCGACGTGCCGGACGCGGTGCTCACGACAGCGCCGCGTCGAGGTAGGCGGCCAGCTCGGCCAGCAGCTCCTCGAAGTCCAGGTCCGTGGTCGCGGGCCGGATCGACAGCACCAGCGACTGCGTGGTCAGCAGCACCAGCCGGGCCTGCGCGGCCACCGAACCGGCCCGGATCGAGCCGTCCGCGTGGCCCTCCTCGACCTGCGCCACCAGGAACGCCTCGACCAGCCGTTGCGTGCTGCCCAACCGCTGCACGAGGTAGGGCAGCATCAGCTCGGCGTCCAGGTCGAGCACGCGCCGCATCAGCGGGTCGGCGGCGAGCAGCCGGATCCCCTCCGCGGCCCGCGCCACGAGCCGCTGCCTGGCGTTGTCCCCGGTCACCTCGATCCGTTGCAGCAGGGCGGTGAACTCCCTGGTCATCAGGGCTCTGACCAGCGTTCCCACGTCCGGGAACCGGCGGTAGAGGGTCATCCGGCTCACGCCGGCGCGCTTGGCGATGTCCGTCAGCGTGGTGCGGCGCACCCCGACCTCGACCACGCAGTCGCGGGCCGCGTCGAGGAGTGCGTCATCACTGTGACGTTGAGACGTCATGTGTAACACTGTAGCGGTGACCGAGGACATCGACCACACCCTCCGGGGCAGTTGGACACCGACCGCCGGCCCGCTCCCGCCGCACGCGGTGAAGTGGCTGCGCGAGCACACCGGGCTGGGCGACGTCCGCACCCCCGCCCGTGCGCCGGTCGTGCCCGACCCGGTGCTGAGCGATGCCGCGCGCGTCGCGCTGGACGCCGTCGTCGGACCGGGTTACGTGCGGGTGGACCGGGACTCGCGGCTGGGTCGCGCAGGTGGACTGTCCTACGTGGACCTGTTGCGGCAGCGCGGTGAGGGCGAGCTCGCGGTGCCGGACGCCGTGGTGCTGCCCGCGTCACCCGAGCAGGTCGTCGAGGTGCTCCGCGCGTGCGTCGAGCACGACGTGGCGGTGGTGCCGTTCGGCGGCGGCACGTCCGTCGTCGGCGGGGTGAACGCGCTGCGCGGCGACAAGGCGGCGGTGATCGCGCTGGACCTGGCCCGGCTGGACAAGCTGGTCGAGGTCGACCCGGTGTCCCGCGTGGCCGTGCTCCAGGCCGGGTTGCCCGCGCCCCGGGCCGACCGGCTGCTCGCCGCGCACGGCCTGACGCTCGGCCACGTGCCGCAGTCCTACGAGCGGGCCACCATCGGCGGGTTCGCCGCGACCAGGTCGGCCGGTCAGGCGTCCTCCGGCTACGGCCGGTTCGAGGACATGGTCGAGGGCGTCCGGCTGGCCACGCCGGTGGGCGAGTGGCGGCTGGGCGTCGCACCCGCGTCCGCGGCCGGTCCGGACCTCAAGCAGCTGGTCGTGGGCAGCGAGGGCGCGCTGGGCGTCATCACGGAGGTGGCGCTGCGCGTGCGGCCACGACCCGCGGTGGAGCGCTACGAGGGCTTCGTGGTGGACGGCTGGGAACGCGGGCAGGCGGCGGTGCGCGAACTGGCGCAACGACGGGTGCTGGCGGACGTCACCCGGCTGTCCGATGTGGACGAGACCGAGGTGTCGCTGGCGCTGTCCGGCGGCTGGAAGGTCACCGCGCTCAAGGCTTACCTGCGGGCGCGGGGCGTGCGGCAGCCGTGCCTGCTGATCCTCGGTTGGCACGGCGCGTCCGAGGACGACGTCAAGCGCAGGCGCGCGGAGACGTTGCGGGGCTTGCGATCGGTGTCGTTGGGCACGGCGCTCGGGGAGGCGTGGCGGCACGGCCGGTTCAACGGGCCGCGCCAGCGGGACGCGCTGATGGAGGTCGGCGTGTGCGTGGAGACGCTGGAGACGGCGACGCACTGGTCGAAGGTCTCCGACCTGCGTGCGGCCGTCCGCGAGGCGCTGGTCGACGCGCTGGGCGAGTGCGTGGTCATGTGCCACATCTCGCACGCCTACGAAACGGGCGCGTCGCTGTACTTCACCGTCCTGGCGGCCCGGGACGCCACCGACCCGATCGGCCAGTGGCAGGTGGCCAAGGCCGCCGCCGGCGAGGCCATCACCGGGCTCGGCACGATCAGCCACCACCACGCCGTCGGCGCCGACCACGCGCCGTACCTGGAGGCCGAGATCGGCGCGCTCGGCGTCGAGGTGCTGGCGTCGGTCAAGCGGACGCTCGACCCGACCGGCGTGCTCAACCCGGGCAAGCTGATCGCTGGCGGGAACAATCCGGCGGGGCTAGCGTCGCCTGGTGACCGGTGACCTGCTGATCCGTTCCGTGCGGCCGTGGCCGAACACCCCGGGCGCACCCCTGGTCGACGTGCTGTGCGAGGACGGGCGCGTCGCGGCGTTCGCCCCGGACCTCGACCCGCCGCCCGCCGTGCCGGTGGTCGACGGCCGCGGCGGGGTGCTGCTGCCCGCGTTCACCGACGCGCACGCGCACCTGGACTCCACCCGGCTGGGCCTGCCGTTCCGCCCGCACAGCGCCGGCGACGGGCTGGCCGAGCTGATCGGCAACGACCGGCGCAACTGGCGTTCCGCGGAGGCGTCCGTCGCGGACCGCGCCACCCACACCCTCGGCCGGACGATCGCGTGCGGCGCCACGCACGTGCGCAGCCACGCCCAGGTGGACGTCGACTCGGGGTTGGAGAAGCTGGAGGGCGTGCTCGCGGCGCGCGAGGAGCACGCCGGGCGGGCGCACGTCGAGGTGGTGGCGTTCCCGCAGTGCGGCGTCCTGCGCGAGAAGGGCACCGCCGACCTGCTGGACGCGGCGCTGCGCGCGGGTGCGGACCTGGTCGGCGGGCTGGACCCGGCGGGCTACGACCGCGACCCCGTGCGGCACCTGGACGTCGTGTTCGGGTTGGCGGAGAAGCACCAGCGCGGGGTGGACGTGCACCTGCACGACGCCGGCACGCTCGGCGCGTTCCAGGTGGAGCTGGTCTGCGAGCGCGTGCAGGCGCTGGGGATGCAGGGGCAGGTGACGATCAGCCACGCGTTCGCGCTGTCCACTGTGGATGACGACCGGCGGCGGCACCTGGTGGAGCTGCTGGCCGAGCACGACGTCGCGGTGACGACGGTCGCGCCGGGCGTGCGCGAGCCGTTGCCGCTGCGGGAGCTGCGGTGGGCCGGGGTGCGGGTCGGGCTCGGGCAGGACGGCATCCGGGACTACTGGTCGCCCTACGGCAACGGCGACATGCTCGACCGGGCGTGGCAGCTGGCCTACCGCAGCGGATTCCGCCGCGACGAGCTGGTCGAGATGTGCGTCGACGTCGCCACCCGGGGCGGCGCGGCCGTCATGGGCCGGGCGCTCGGCCTGACCGAGCGGTCCCCGGCGGACCTGGTGGTCGTGCCCGGCGACACCGTGACCGCCGCCGTGATGGACCGCGCGCCGCGGACGCTGGTCGTGCACGAGGGCCGCGTCGTCGCCGCGGACGGTGACCTGGTGGCCGTCGCCTGAGCTACGGCGCGGCGTCACCGAGCCGGGAGACGAGGAACTCCAGGCGCTC
The DNA here is from genome assembly GCF_040639995.1 of Actinosynnema sp. NPDC023658. Classification (NCBI taxonomy): domain Bacteria; kingdom Bacillati; phylum Actinomycetota; class Actinomycetes; order Pseudonocardiales; family Pseudonocardiaceae; genus Actinosynnema; species Actinosynnema sp. NPDC023658. Next base: position 70,540 of record NZ_JBFAAX010000001.1, read on the forward strand.
GGACTGGAACTCCAGGGGGATGCGGCCGCTGTCCGACAGGGTGGCGATGCCGTGCAACGCGCTCCAGACGACCTCCGCGACCAGTTCGCGCCCCGGGGTGTCCGGGTGGACGCAGCCGACGAACTCCTGGAAGCAGTCGAGCAGCGGTGGCGGCGTCTCGGCGTGCGCGAACTTCACGTCGGTCGGCATGACGAACATGGCCTGGTAGAGGGCCGGCCGCTCGGTGGCGAACTCCAGGTAGGCGCGGCAGACGTCGTGCAGGGCCTGCCTGAGACCGGGCGCGGCCAGGCGGATGCGGCGCAGGTGGGCGGCCAGCTCCGCGAAGCCGTCGAGCGCGACGGCGCGGACGATGGCGTCTTTGCCGCTGAAGTGGCTGTAGAGCACCGGCTGGCTGTACTCCACGCGCTCCGCGAGCCGCCGCGTCGTCACCGCCTCCCAGCCCTCGGCCTCGGCCAGTTCGCGGGCCGCGGTGATGATCAGCTGGTGGCGTTGGGCGCGTTCACGCTCGCGACGATCCCTGATGGCCGACATCGCCCCATCCTAGCAACGCTAGACATCCTGTCGCAGGTCTTGTTATCGTCGACACGACATCTAGCAGCGCTAGGATGCGCTGCGACTGGGAGGGGACAACCCGTGCTGACCACCGTCGCCACCGTGCTCGCCGGACTGATCGGCCTGGCCATCGTCGTCGTCGGCCTGCGGTTGATCCGGGTGCCGCAGAGCGCCGCCGGTTTCGGCATCACCGGCACACCGACCGAGGACCGGGCCGTCCAGTCGTGGCTGGCCGTCGTGGCGGGGCGCGACATCGCCTTCGGCCTCTTCACCCTCGTCCTGGTCATCGCCGGGTCACCCCACCTGCTGGGCTGGTTCATGCTGGTCACCGCCTGCGTTCCCGCGTGGGACGCCGTGGTCGTGCTGCGCGGCAACGGGCCCAGGTCGGCCGTCTACGGCATCCACGGCGGCACGGCGGCGGTGATGCTGGTGATCGGCGTGCTGCTCCTCGTCGGGTGACGGCGTTGTCGGTGGTCGTCAGTAGCCTGCCCGCATGAGTGACGACACCTGGGCCGCCCTCCAGGCCACGCCGTTGGCCGAGACGCGTCGGCGGGCCGCGATCATCGACGAGATCACCGGGATCACCCCGGTGGCGGTGGAGGGCGCGGAGCGGTTCGCGTGGAACGACAGCGGCGGCCAGTCGGCGGTCTGGTACTTCACCCCGGACGGGCGGGCGCTGCTGCTCACGTTCGACCACGAGCTGGAGCTCAACCTCTACGCGGAGGGTGACTACGCGCTCCAGGAGTCGCTCTACCGGGGCGTCCCGGAAGACCTCGTGCACCTGGTGCGCGACCGCCCCGAGAACTACGAGTCGCTCAACCTCCTCGAACCCGGCACGGACCGCACGATCCACTACGCCGGCGGCGTCTTCTGGTTCGACGGCGAGCAGTGGCGGCCGGCCGAGGGGTTCGTCGCCCACTGCGAGCAGGAGGGCCTGGACGGCATGGTCGAGTCCGGGTTCGACTACTGCCTCGACGCCTACCTGTTCGGCCGGGACTTCACCCCCGAGGCGGTGGTCGAGAACCGCGTCGGCCACGGCTGGTACGAGGAGGAGGCCGAGCGCGCCACCGCGGTGACCGAGGTGCGCGCGGTCTTCGCCCGGCACTAGCAGCACAGCGCGAACAGCTCGGCCCACTGCCGCGCGGTCAGGTCGCGGGGCAGGGTGCGGTCGGTGATGCCGTGCCGCCGGGCCCACGCCGGGATCGAGGTCGGAGTCGCGGCGGGGATCGAGGCCGCGATCGACGTCGAGGTCCGCGCGGGGGGCTGCGCCGCGGGTCGGGCGGAGGTCGGGTCCGAGGTCCGCGTCGAGGTGCGGGGCGACGTGCGGAGCGAGGTGCGCGGCGACGGGTAGGCGGCGCGGACGATCGCCGGCACGCCCCGACCGCGACCGGTGAACACCCGGTGCACGAACGACTGGTAGCGGCGGCGGTCCCGGGCGTCCACCAGGGGCACCTCCCGCCGGGTCACCGTCATCAGGCCGCCGTCCACGCTCGGTCGGGGGTGGAACGCCGCCGCGGGCACCCGGCGGACCAGCGTGAACGCGTACCAGGGCCACCACTGGGCGGTCATCATCGTCGCGCCGCCCACCCCCGCGCGGCGGCGCGCGACCTCCCACTGCACCAGCAGCACGGCGTCCGTCCAGTGGCCCGCGTGCACGACCCGCCGCAGCATCGCCGTGGTCAGGTGGAACGGCAGGTTGCCGACCAGCACGTGCGGGTCGGTCGGCAGGGGGTGGCGCAGGAAGTCCGCGTGCACGACCGACGTGCCCGGCGCGACGCGGCGGCGCAGGGACCGGACCCGATCCGGATCGACCTCCACGGCGGTCAACGGCCGGCCGAGGGACTGCAGGGGCAGGGTCAACGCGCCGCCGCCGGGGCCGATCTCCAGGATCGGCCCGCGGGTGCGGGCGACGAGGTCGACCACGTCGGTGATGGCGGTGCGGTCGACGAGGAAGTTCTGGCCGTTCTCGTGCCGGCCTTCGTGGTGCGTGCGCACTGGAGCTCCGCGGCTGCTGGGAGGCGAACCGGGCAGCACGGAAAGACCGCCCGGCGAGGACTCGCTGGAGCGGCGGAGCAACCGGAAGTGGAGGTGCCGCCGCTAGACGCGGCGCAACCGGGTCACTGCGATGGCGCACATGCCGGCGACGCTAGCGCATCGCCGGCCGTGCCCGACAACGATTTACCGGCTCACGATCTACAGGCTCACGATCTACAGGCTCACGAGCGCCTTGCCGAGGTTCTCGCCGCGCAGCATCCCGATGAACGCCTCCGGCGCGCGGTCCAGGCCCTCGGTCACGGTCTCCTGGTAGCGCAGCTCGCCACTGGCGACCCAGCCGCCGACCTCGCGCACGAACTGCTCGCGCAGGTGCCCGTGCTCCATGACCAGGAACCCGCGCAGGGTCAGCTGCTTGGTCACGAGCAGGCCCGTGTTGCGCACGCCGGTCGGCGTCTTGGTGTTGTAGTTCGAGATCGAGCCGCACACCGCGACCCGGCCGCGGTCGTTGAGCGAGTCGAGCGCCGCCTCCAGGTGCTCGCCGCCGACGTTGTCGAAGTACACGTCGATGCCGTCCGGCGCGGCCTGCGCCAACTGCTCACCGACCGGGCCGTCCTTGTAGTTGAACGCCGCGTCGAAGCCCAGCTCGTCGACCAGGTACTTCACCTTCGCGTCGCTGCCCGCGCTGCCGATGACGCGCTTCGCGCCGCGCAGCCGGGCGATCTGACCCACGACCTGACCGACCGCGCCCGCCGCGCCGGACACGAACACCACGTCGCCCTCCTTGAACGACGCGACCTCCAGCAGGCCCACGTAGGCCGTCATGCCGGGCATGCCGAGCACGCCCAGGTACGCGCCGAGCGGCGCGACCGCCGGGTCCACCTTCACCGCGCGGGCCGCGTCCAGGACGGCGTAGTCGCGCCAGCCCAGGTTGTGCAGCACGGTGTCACCGACCTCGAACCCGGCGGCGTTCGACGCCACGACCTCGCCCACCGCGCCGCCTTCGAGGGCCTTGCCGACCTCGAACGGCGGAACGTAGGACTTGCCCTCGTTCATCCGGCCCCGCATGTACGGGTCCACGCTCATCACGACGTTGCGGACCAGCAGTTGCCCGTCGCCGGCGGTGGGCACCGGCACCTCGACCAGGTCGAAGTTCTCGGGGGTCGGGAAACCTTCGGGACGGGAGGCGAGGCGGAACTCGCGCGCGTTGTTCGGCAGCGTCATACCGCGTGCAACGCCGGGGCGGCGCGACCGTGTTCCGCTGTTCGGCGGTGAAGTGGGCCGCGGTCCCGTCACCTGCGGGTCTCCCGGCGCGAGTCCCTCGATCGGGTTCGCCGGCGCGCGTCCGTCAGCGTGAGTCCTCGGCGTGAGCCCGTCAGCATGGGTCCGTCAGAGCGAGTCCCTGAGCGCGGTCACGCTGCGGTAGGCGAAACCCAGCCGCCGGTAGACCCGGATGGCGGGCGCGTTGCCCGCGTCGACCATCAGCCCGCAGGTGCCGCGCTCGGCCAGCAACGCGCCGGCGAGGAACGAGCACACCTCCGTCGACAGCGACCGGCCCCGGTGGTCGGCGTGGGTGGCCACGCCCCCGATGAAGCCCACCTCCGGCGCGGGCCACGCGTCCGCGCCCACCGACACCAGCACCCCGTCCGCGCGGACACCGGCCCACCGCGACGCCCCGGGCTCGCGCGGCCACACCCACGAGTCGGGGTTCGCCTTGCGCAGCAACGACTCCACGTCGTCCCACTCGTCCTCGGCCAGCCACCGCGCCCGCCCACCGGCGTCGAGCGACCCGGTGCGCTCCATCCACCCGAACGTGCCGCGCACCGGCCACCCCAGCTCCTCGGCGGTGGCGGTCGTCACCAGCGGCACCAGGCCGGGCCGCGCGTGCGCCCGCACCAGCTCCGCGACGTCGTCCACCGGTCCGGTGACCACCAACCGGTCGAAGCGGTTCAAGCCGGGTGCAAGCACGCCCACCGCGTCGCCGTGCGCCCACGCCGCGCCGCCCCGACCGGGCAGCAACGCCTGCGCGGCCCACCTCACCAGCGGGTCGGGGGTGGCGGCGGACACGTCGGCGGGGGTGGGCAGAACGCGCATGACCGCATCATCACCCAGGAGCTACCCTCGGCCGCATGGACATCCGCCGCATCACCTCGCTCGACGCGGTGGTCGCCGCGGGCCACCTGTTCGACGACCCGCCGCGCGAGGACGCCACCCGCGCGTTCCTCGCCGACGACCGGCACCACCTGCTCATCGCCTACGTCGACGACGAGCCGGCCGGGTTCGTCTCCGGTGTCGAGACCATCCACCCCGACAAGGGCGTGGAGATGTTCCTGTACGAGCTGGGCGTGGACGAGGCCCACCGGCGTCGCGGCGTCGCCACCGCGTTGATCGATCACCTGATCGGGTTGGCCAGGGAACGCGGCTGCACGGGCGTGTGGACCGGCACCGAGAAGGACAACGCCGCCGCCCTGGCCACCTACCGCCGTGCCGAGGCCGAACTGGACTTCGACACGGTCGCCGTCTCCTGGGGCTTCTGAGCGCCCAGCGGAACGCGCCTAGCGGAACAGGGCGCGCTTCTGCGCCGCCTCCTCCAACGCCCGGTAGGCCAGCTCCACGGCGGTGTTGTAGTCGCGCTGGTCGCGCGGCGGCACCGACTCGTCCGGCGCGGGCACGGTGGTCATGCCGAACCACCGCTCCTCCCACAGCAGGCGCACCACGGCCTCCCAGTGCTCCGCGACGACCTGCTTGACCAGCTTCTCCTGGTCGATGACCTCGGCCATCCGGTCCTGCGACTCGGCCAGCCGCTCCAGCAGCCGCCGCACCCGCGCCCGGTCGGCCGCGCGCATCCGCTCCACCGACTCGCCGGCCAGCGCGACGACCTCCCGGTACCGCTCGATGGCCGAGACCGGCTCGACCTCCGGCACGACGTGCCCGCCGCTGCGCTGCGCGGGAACGACTGAGGCGTGGCTGATCATGGTTCCTCCCCAGTGTCGAACGGGATGACGACCTGCGGTCGCGAGTGCTCGAACCGGTCGAAGAACAGCCCGCGCCGCGGTCGGGGTGACCACGCCATGACCTGCTCCGGTCCGAACGACAGCAGGTCCTTGCCCTGGATGTCGAACGCCACCCACGCGCCGATGTCGTCGTAGACGCCCGGCGGCAGGCTGTTCTTCAGCCGCTGGGCGCCACGCCACCAGCCCAGCACGTGGGTGCGGTTCTCCGGGCCGTGCTTGAGCACGGTGCGCAGCTGGTCGAGCCCGGAGACCCGCGTCGTCGGGTTCTTCGCCTCCAAGAGGGTGTGCGCCGCGTCCACCGCGTAAACCACCACGTAGTGCGGTTGCGGCGGGACGCCCGTCTCACCCCTCATGTGCTCGGTGATGAGGTGGGTCGTCTGCTCCAGCAACGCCTGGACGCCGTTGAGGCCCATCGTGGCCACCTCGTGACCCGCGTCGCGCAGCTGCTTGGCCAGCCGGTCCGCGTGCGGCCAGGCGTCCTCGGCCAGGCACGCCAGGGTGAACCGGGCCTCGCCCGGCTCGTGCTGGCGGGCCAGCGACAGCGCCGCGCCGCCCAGCACGTCCGCCGCGTCCTCGGCCAACGACCCGAGGACCGCGACGTTGCGACCGGGGGTGCGGGCGAAGCGCACCCCCGCCGCGCTGCCCGCCACGTCGATGACCTGGCCCAGCAGCACCGTCGGGGTGCCCTCGCCCGGCCCGAGCGCGCGGAAGTCCCGCGACGCCCGCAACGCGGGCACCTTGCTGCCGTCGAACAGGATCGGCTCGGACAGCTCGGGCGGGCGCAGGCGGTGCAGCTCGGCCTGGAGCAGGTCGAACGTGCCCTTCGCGGTCGCGTCGGGGATGCGCGCGACCTCGTTGCCCGGCCGCACGCCCGACTCGTGGTTGACCACGGCGTGCCAGCGCGGCAGCTCCACCGCGGCGTCGTTCTGCGGCTCGGCCAGCACCCGCCGCGCCTTGGGCAGCGCGATGCGCACGGTGAACTGCTCGAAGATGGCCGACTTGCCCCAGAACCCCTCGATGCCGGACACGTCCTGGCTGCACAGCACCAGGTGGATGCCCTGCGACCGGCCGCGCCGCGCCACGTCCTCCAGCAGCTGCGTGGCCTGCGCGGTGACGTGGTCGCGCTCCCCGAACAGGTACTGGAACTCGTCGATCACCGCCACGATCCGCGGCCAGTGGCCGTGCGGGTCCTCCTCGCGCAGCTGCTCCAGCTTGGTGACCTCGTGCCGCTTGGCCGCGTCCGCGCGCCGGCGCATCTCGTCGGCCAGGAACGCCAGCAGCGCCACGCCGAACTCGCGGTCGGTGTTGACGTTCACGCCGACCAGGCGGGCGTTCGGCAGCCACGTCGGGTCCTTGCGGCCCGGCGCGAACTGGGCGAACGACACGCCCTCCTTGAAGTCGAGGAGGTAGAGCTCCAGCTCGTCCGGCGCGTACCGGGCGGCGAGGCTGCCGAGCATCGCGTAGAGCAGGTTCGTCTTGCCCGAGCCGCTCGGGCCGCCGATCAACGCGTGCGGCGACGTGTCGCCCAGCGCCACGTGCACCGGCTCGCCCTCCAGGAAGCCCACCGGCGCGACCACGCCCGCCGACGAGTCCTCGCGCCACGGCTGCTCCGGCAGCAGGTCCGCGAACGTGCTGAGCCGGTTGCGGCGCTCCTCCCGCTTGTCCGCGATCGTCGCGCAGGCCCGGGGCACCGACGCGCGCGGCAGCGGCGGGTCCAGCGCCACGGCCACGTGCTGGCCGGTCATCGTGCAGGTGGCGGAGTTGTCGGCGGCGATGGTGACGGTCTCGATCGGGGAGTTGACCGTGACCGGGATGTCGACGATGAACAGCTGGATGCCCGCCGCCAGGCCGTTGCGCGCGACCCGTTGCAGCTGCTGCTGGTGCTCCTCGCGCAACGGCTGCCGGTTGCCGAACAGCACCGCCACCCGCCACGGCTCGGTGCGCCGACCGCCCGCCGCCCGCACCGACTGGTGGCCCTCGGTCAGCACGCCGGTGTGCACGCGGCGGATGTGGTCGGACAGCTCGTCCAGCAGCTCGTGCAGCCGCGCCGGGTCGTGCACGGTCAGCAGGCCCGCCCTGGTCAGCGGGTACAGGCCGGGCAGCGCGCCGGTGAGCTGGCCGACGTCCCACACGTGGACGTGCACCAGACCGGGCTGGAAGTGGCTGAGCACCCGCAGCAGCAACGTCTCGACCAGCGCCTCGGCCGTCGCGCGGCTCTCGTGGACCGACGAGACGTGCAGGTGCGAGTGGTCCAGCAGCGGCACCGCCACCGGGAACCGCTGCGGCTCGGGCGCACCGCGCACCATGCCGGTGCCGATGCGCCACAGCTCGGGCACGCCCTCGCTGCCGTCGGCCGTGCCCGGCGTGCCGAGCCACGACTCGTGCGGCCACGACGCCGGCCCCTCGGCCGCCGCGTTGACCAGCGCGGTCAGCTGGTCGGGCCCGCGTTCGGACCACTCGCGGAACGCCTCGACCCGGTCGACCATGGCGTTGGCGACCTGCCGCTCGAACAGCGGGTTCTCCAGCGCGCGGGCCAGCAGCGGGTCCGCCAGCGCCCGGTCGACCCCGTCGCCGCGCAGCATCACCTCGAAGATGTCGCGGGCCCGTTCGGCGGCGAGCAGGCGGTGCTCGCGCGAGGCGTTGCCCAGCGCGGCGGCCACCGCCTTGCGGAACTCCTCGAAGGAGCTCTCGATCCTCTTGCGGCGCTCGTCACGCCTGCTCACGTCACAGCTCCACGGTCAGGCGTTGGACCAGGTCCAGGCTGCCCACGATCAGCTCCAACTCGTCGGCGAACCGCTCGCCGGCCGCCACGAACCCGGCCGGTACCAGCGATTCGTGGTGATCGGCGCTCGCCTCGACCAGGATGGCGACCGCTTCGTCCAACGCGTTCTGGGCTTCTCGGACGCTGCGGTAGGCGTCCCTGAGGAACTCGCAGCTCTGCTCGAGAGCGAGCTTGATCTCGCCTACCGAGGTCACGTCACAACCTGGAATTGATGCTCTCGGCCTGGGAGATCCCCGCCCCCAGGTGCTTCTGCAGGTCGGTGACGCCGCTGACGACCTCCGCGAACCGCGCGTTCGCCTGTTCCACGTCGGCCTGGACGCTGCCCTGGGTGGCTGTGCTGAGCAGGGCCTGCGCGTCCTCGGCCAGGTCGGCGGCCTGTTGGAGCGCTTTGACGCTCTGGCCCGCCTTATCGACGGCCTGTGCGATCGCGGCGCGGACCTCTTCGATGCTGGCCATGTCGGTTCCCGACCCCTCCTGCGAAACTGCTTGGGTTCCTATAGTTGAAAGTAGTACCTAAAGTTTCACGATTCACAAGCAAGATCGGCTGACCGGGTGGCATTGCAAATCCACTCGATCGGGTCAGCGATGTTGATCTCAGTCAGGCACCGTCCACACGAATGCCGAAGCCGGTGTCGCTGTCAGTTCCAACGCGGCGATCCCGGTGGGCGGGACGGGTGTGGCCGACCAGCGGGTCGAGCCCGTTCCCCCGGTCCACGCGACTTCCGACCAACCCGAACGGCCCAGTGACGCCACGGCGTCGTGTAGCGCGACCGTGGGCGAATTAACGCTTGAGCCGAGGTCGATGTGCACGCTCAGTAGGTGTCCTCGCGGAGCCACTCGGGTGATCTTGCCACTGCGGGCGATGCGGCTCGCTACCGCCCGCGCTTGCCATTCGGCCCCGGCGGACCGGTCGGTGGCGACGTCGACGCGCAGCGACAGCCTCGACGCCGGTTCCGGTCGGGCGGCGGTCGGCCGTTCGGGGGTGGGGGTGTCGTCCGGTCGGACGTGCGGGTCGTCGGGGGTGTGGTTCGGCCGGTTGTCGGGGGCGCGGTGCCGGTCCTCGGCGGCGCGGTTCGGTCGGTCGTCGGCGGCGCGGTGCCGGGGGTCGGGGGTGCGGTGCCGAGGGGAGTCGGTGCGTGGAGGCACGTCGGTGGTGTGGTGCCGAGGGGTGTGGCCCCCGTCGGGGGTGGGGTGGTCGGCGTGCGGGCCGGCCGGGGAGTCGTCGGGCCGGCGGGCGTCGCGGTGCGGGTGGTCCTGCGGCGGGTCGTCCTGCCGCGGGCGCTGCTGCGGGTCGCCGCCCGCCCACGCCTCCACCAGCAACCGCTCCGCGCCGGGCACCAGGTCGTCCAGCAGCGCCGGGTCCTCCAGCACCGTCCACGCGGTGGGCGGCTCGCAGGCCACCCGCGGGGTCGGGAACTCGTCGCCCAGCTGCCGGACGAACGTGCGGACCGCCCTGGCCAGAGCGCCGGCCACGTTCTGCGTCACGCGTTCGCCGCTGACCCCGCTGATCGTCACCGACCAGCAGCCGGGCTCCTCGTCGGAGCAGTCGGTGGCCCGCACGACCTGCCCGCCGGAGTGGTGCAGCAGTGCGGCGCAGGCGGCGCGCGCCTGCTGCTCGTCGTCGGCCGCCACCACCGCGGTGATCAGCAGCTCCAGGTCTTTGCCTACCATCTCGCCGCGAATTGTCCACGACATCCCCAGTACGCGTGAGGGTGCCTTTGATGTCACCCATAAGCAGGGGGTTGTGCCCACCGCTCGTGATGGCCGCTGATCAGGCCGTTTTCGCCGGTTCAAACCCCCGTTCACACGATGCGGTCGGCGGCGTACGGCGGACACCTCACCGAGGTAACGATGTGAGCGCATGGCCATCAACGCCAAGGAGGTTCCACCATGCGCAGCATCATCCGACTGGCCGCCGCAGGCGCGCTTGCCCTCCCGCTCATCATCGGTGCCGCCGGCATCGCCTCGGCCGACGCGGAGTACGACCAGAACAACGCGGCGGCCACGGCCAACGGTGCCTCGGTCCACGACCAGGCGTCCGGTGTCGACGACTACGGCAACTCGTACTACTTCGAGGAGTTCCAGTTCGCCGGCCCGGACGGTGCGGGTTCGTGGGCCGAGTTCGCTGCCACGTGGGACGGCAACGCCTACTACTTCGACGCGTACGCGTGGAGCGGGCCCGAAGGCGCGTACACCGGTGACACCCAGGCGACCGCCGAGTCGCCGGACTACTACGACGACGACGACTACGACTACGACGACGACTACGACCACCACGACGACTACGGCGACGACGACTACGACGACTACGACGGCTGATCCGTGACGGGGGTGGGGCGGCCTCGCGTCGGCCGCCCCACCCGTTCGGGTCGTCGCCCGCTTGACCTGGAGCACGCTCCAGGTTGTTGGGTGTGCTCATGACGAACCACCTGGAAGACAAGGTCGCACTGGTCACCGGCGCCTCATCGGGAATCGGGGAGGCGACCGCCGTCGCACTGGCCCGCGAGGGCTTCGCCGTGGTGATCGCCGCACGGCGCGTGGAACGGCTGAAGGCGTTGGAGGAACGGCTGGTCGGCAACGGGGCCCGGGTCCTGTCGGTCGAGCTGGACGTCACCGACGAGGCCGCCTGCCGCGCGGCGGTGGCCCGGACCGTCGAGTCCTTCGGCCGGCTCGACGTGCTGGTCAACAACGCGGGCGTGATGCTGCTCGGCCCGGTCGAGGGCGCGGACACCACGGACTGGACCCGGATGGTGTCGACGAACCTCCTGGGCGTGCTGTTCCTCACCCACGCCGCGCTGCCGCACCTGTTGGCGGCCAAGGGCGCGGTGGTGCAGGTGTCGTCCACGGCGGGACGGGTCGTGCGCGCCGGCACCGCGGTCTACAACGCCACCAAGTTCGGCCTCAACGCGTTCAGCGAGTCGCTGCGCCAGGAGGTGACCCAGCGCGGCGTGCGGGTGGTCGTGGTCGAGCCCGGCATCGTGGAGACCGAGCTGCGCGACCACATCACCCACCAGGCGAGCAAGGACGGCATCACCGAGCTGGCCGGGTCGATGCGCCAGCTCCAGCCGCGGGACGTCGCCAACGCCGTGGTGTACGCGGTGACGCAGCCGGCGCACGTGGCGGTCAACGAGATCCTCGTGCGGCCGACCGATCAGCCCTGGTGACGGAGATGGTGTGAGGTGCGGCTCGCCTCGGCCGGCTTGTTCGACCGGGTTGTCCCGAGCGGCTCGCCTTTCGGGCTCGCTGCCCGTCGGTCAGCCCAGCTTGAGCACCCGGCGCGCGAACGAGACCACGTCGGCCAGCACCTCGTCCGAGTTGGTCTCGTTGAACACCTCGTGCCGCGCGCCGGGGTACACGCGTTCCTCGAACAGCAGGCCGCGCAGCCGGTCGGTGCCGGTCCGGGTGTCGGCCGCCGGCACCAGTTCGTCGGCGTCGCCGTGCAGCCACAGGGTCGGCAGGTGCTCCAGCGGGGGACCGTAGTTGACCTGGTCGAGCGCGCGCTCCAGCGCCTCCAGGGTCTCCTGCTTGTACGGGCCGTGCCACACCAGCGGGTCGGAGGCGTAGCGCTTGCCGACCTCCGGGTCGCGGGACAGCAGGTCCGGGTCGAGCGGCACGCCCGAGGACTCCGGCGCACCCAGCCGGTCCAGCCCCTCCCACGTGCCGAGCACCGGCGCGGACAGCACCAGCGCCGACAGCGGGTGCAGCTGGGCGTACCTGGCCGCGACCAGCCCGCCCTCGCCGTGCCCGACCAGCACGGTCGGCAGGTCGGACGCCGCCGAGCCGACCGTCGCGGCGACGTCGGCCACCACGCCGTCGAAGTCGGTGATCACGGCGCGCTCGCCCTCGGAGCGGCCGTGGCCGACGTGGTCGGCGGCCACCACCAGCGCGCCCGCTCCCACCAACGCCTCGGCGACGTGCGAGTACCTGCCGGCGTGCTCGCCGTAGCCGTGCACGATGACGGCGAGCCAGTCGGCTTCGAGGTTCGGCCAGGTGCGGACCGCGAGTTCACCGGCGTGGCCGGGGACGTTGGACTCGATCACCTAGGCAGCGTAGAACGCGCTGATCTCGATCTTCCCCCCGGCGCACACCGGGCCGTAGTTCCACCGCAGGTTCATCGGCTCGGTCTCGTCCGGCGGGATCGCCGCGGCCTGCGCGGGTTCCACCTGGCACGGCTTGTCCGCCGGCTCGTCACCGGTCGGCACGACGGTCCAGCGCAGGTTCGCCGCCGCCGCGGTGCCGGGCCTGAGCACCACCGGCGCGGGGGAGGGGTCGGGCGTGCGCTGGAGGTCGGTCGGCAGCGCGTTGCCCGACGCGTCCTGCAGCTGCAGGCCGCTGTAGCCGTTGAGCGTGCACGGCGTCGAGCCGTTGTTGGTCACCACGAGCTTGCCGTACCGGCTGCCCGCGCCCGCCTCGGCCGGTTGCACCTCGGCCGTGAGCACGGCGGCCGTGCAGCGGCCGGACGCCGGGGTGGCCGCCTGGGTCGGTGTCGTGGGTGCCGACGACGGCGGCACCGGCGCGACCGGCGAGACCGAGGGCGTGGTCGGTTCGACCGGGAGGGTCGACCGGTCGGCGGCTTGTTGGGGGCTCCCGCACGCGGTGAGCGCGACCGCGAGGGCGCTGAGCGCCACGAGTCGCCTCATGTCCACCTCCTGGCTCGGGTACGTGGTCCTTATCAGGAGGACGTACCCCACCGCCGATCGGTTGGGTCGATCCGCGAGTAATTCACCGGATCGGGCGCATCATTGACGGTTCTCGACCCAGCCGTGGGGGAGCACCGGCATGTCCCCGACCGCCGCCGTCCACAGGTAGGTCCAGCACACCTGGCCGTCGGGCAGGGTGACGCGCACGCGCCGGTACTCGTCGCCCTCGTAGGCGTCCAGCACGGGGAGCGCGTCCTCGGGGCGTTCGAGCCGCAGGAGGTGTCCCGGCACGCCGGGGCTGTCGTCGGGTCCGTCGCCGCTGTGACCTGGTCCGTTGTCGAGGCCGTTGTCGGGTCCGTTGTCGAGGCCGAGGCCGAGGGCGGGGGCTTCGCGGGGGCGCAGCGCCGGGTAGCCGCGGCCGGTGTCGTGCAGGGTGCCGGGCAGCGAGGCGGGCACCGGGTCGCCGGTGACGAACGGCGCGACCAGGTCCCAGGCGGGCATGCCGGGCTGGAGCGTGCCGTACACGAAGAGGCGGTCGGGCCAGTCGTCCGGCGACGGGTCGCCGTGCACCGGCGTCACGTCCAGGCCGTCGCCGTCCGCGGGCCGTCCGCCGAGCCGCCGGGCACCGCGCTGGTCGACGTCGGCGCAGCGCACCGGCCTGCCGTTGACCAGCAGGGGCATCCGCCGGGTGCCCGCACCGGTGTAGGCGAGGACCGAGTCGACCACGCCGCCGTTGAACAACGTCACCCGGCCGGTGTGCACCCGGACCAGCCGGTACCGCAGGCCGCGGCCCTCGCAGCGGTCGAGCACCCGCAGCTGCTCCGCGGTGGCGAACCACACCGCGTGCTCCTCCTCGACGCCCGGCGCGGCGGCGAGGGTCGCCGGGCGCTGGCCGTCGGTCTTGCGCAGTCCCGCGGCCCAGACCGCGGCGAGCCCTTCGCACCTGGCCCGCAGCACGACCGCCGGGCCGGTCAGGCCGAGTTCCTCGCGCAGCCACGTCACCTTGGCGGGGTTGGCGTTGGAGCCGTAGGCCAGCACCGGCATCCGGCCCGCGAGCGGCGGTTCGCCGTGCCCCGCGAGCCAGTCGTCCAGGTCCTGCCCGTCCGGGGCGACCCGCCATCCGGACTCGGCACCCGGATCGGGCGTGACCGGCCAGCCGGCGCCGTCGAGGTGCACGAAGCAGTGTCCCGGCCGAGCTCCCGGATAGGGCTCGGCCGGGTGACTATCGTCCGTGAAGGGCTGCGTCATGGCTTCCATTCTGGCAAATCTCACCCGGAATTCACCTGGCGTTGGGTTCTGCAGAGCGGAAGAGATCGGACCTGTGGGGGTTGGGCGGGGCGGTGGGTGGAGGGGTGGGGGTGGTTGGTGGGTGAGAGGTCGGAGTGGTGGGAGTGACCCGTCACACGTTCTCGGAGCGCCGGGAGTCGTACTCCGCCTGTGCCGCCATGAAGTTCGGCAGGTTCTCCTCGATCCAGCCGAACAGGTCGCTGATCTGCTTCGCCGCATGGGTGCCCAGCGGGGTGAGGGTGTAGTCCACCCTCGGCGGGATCACCGGGTGCACCTCGCGGTGCACCAGGCCGTCGCGCTCCAGGGCCTGCAACGTCTGCGCGAGCATCTTCTCGCTCACCCCGCTCACCGACCGGCGCAGCTCACCGAACCTCTTCGTGCCGTCCAGCAGCTTGCCGAGCACGAGGCTGCCCCAGTGGCCGGTCGCGTGGTTGGCGATCGTCCGGGAGGGGCAGTTGCGGTCGTATACGTCACCTCGCGGCTCCATGGCACGCACTCTACCTGCACACTTCCCATCGGGTAAGTACCTGATGAACGGGTAGGTACTTTCGGATAGTTAGCGTCCGACCTAGCGTTGCCGGCATGACGACCTTGATCACCGGTGCCACCGGGCACCTCGGTTCACTGATCCTCAAGCACACCCTGGAGCGCGTTCCGGCCGACCGGCTCGCGGTGTCCGTCCGCGACCCCGAGAAGGCCGAGAGCCTGGGCGTCGAGGTCCGGGCGGGCGACTTCGACGGGCCCCTGGCCGACACGTTCGCCGGAGTGGAGACGCTGCTCCTGGTGTCGGTCGACGGTCCGGACGAGATCCGCATCGGACGGCACCTCAACGCCGTGCGCGCGGCGGCGGACGCGGGCGTGCGGCACATCGTCTACACGTCGGTGACCGACGCCGACACCTCGCCGTTGAGCCTGGCGGCGGTGCACAAGGCGACCGAGGAGGCGATCCGCGCCACCGGCATCACGTTCACCTTCCTGCGCAACGGGATGTACCACGAGAACTACCTCCCGCACGGCGACGGCCCGATCGTGACGGCGGCCGGTGACGGGCGGATCGCCAGCGCGTCCCGCGACGACCTGGCGCTCGCGGCGGCGGTGGTGCTGGGCACGCCCGGTCACGAGAACGCGGTGTACGAGCTGACCGGCCCGCGGGCGTGGAGCTTCGACGAGCTGGCGGCGGCGGCCGGGACCACCCACCAGCCGGTGACGGAGGCGGAGCGGGTCGCCGGGTTGAAGGGGTTCGGGCTGCCGGACTTCGTGGCGGAGCTGCTGGCCGACATCGAGGTCAACATCGGGCGCGGGGTGCTCGCGGAGGTGCGGCCCGACCTGGAGAAGCTGATCGGCCGTGCGCCCGTCACGATCGAGGACGCCGTTCGGGGTCGTTAGTCCGGTTGGTGGGGGCGGGGCGGTCGGGGTCGGGGTCGGGGTCGGTCGAAGGCGACCGGACGCTGCGCACCGGTGAGAAGTAGATCGGCACCCAGACCACGGCCAGGCCGATCGCACCCACCCAGAGCGCCGCGCGGGGGCCCGCCAGCTCACCGAGCAGCCCGGCCAGCCCGGCACCGATCGACAACGCGCCGGTCAGCAGGAAGCGGAACGTCGCGTTCATCCGGGCGAGCAGGTGCGGAGGGGTCACCAGCTGCCGGAAGCTGACCTTGATCACGTTGTCGACGCCCACCTTGACCGCGGTGATGAACCACGACGCGGCGGCCGCCCAGAGGAGCGCTCCCCGGTCGACGAACGGCACGAGGAAGCCGACCGGCGCGATCCAGAGGCCGGCCAGCCACAGGGCGCGGCCGTGACCGAGCCGGTCGGCGAGGCGTCGGGCGGTCAACGACCCGATGAGCGCGCCGACGCCGCCGACCGCCAGGTAGAGGCCGAGCGCCGTGGCGGACAGCCCGAGCTCGCGCACGAACACCACGGGCAGCATCGTGTTGATCATGATGATCGACACGTTGGTGCACACCCCGGCGGTCAGGAACGCGCGCAGCACCGGGTTGCCGAGCACGAACCGGACCCCGTCGGTGATCTCGCGCCGAAGGCCGGCCCCGCCGTGGCGTGCGGCGGCCGGCTCGGTGGACCGGAGGAACACCAGGCACAAGGCCGACCCGAGGTAGCTCATCGCGTCCACCAGGATCGTCAGCGGTCCGCCGACCAGCTGGACGACGAAGCCGCCGACGCCCCGGCCGCCGATGTCGTTGACCGCGTCCGCGGCGACCAGCCGGGAGTTGGCGGTCATCAGCGCCGGTCGACCGACCACGTGCGGCAGGAAGCTCGTCGTGGCGACGTCGAAGAACACGGTGGCCAGGCCGGCCGCGAACGTGACCAGGTAGAGGTGCGGGAGCGTGAGCGCGCCCAGCCACCAGGCGACCGGCAGGGACAGCAGCAGCACGGCGCGGACGAGGTCGGCGCTGATCATCACCGGGCGCTTGGGCAGCCGGTCGACCCACGCGCCGGCCGGCAGCCCGACGAGCACGAAGGACGCGGTGCCCAGCGCGCCGAGCACGCCGACCTGACCGGGTGATGCGCCCAGTGCGGCCACGGCGGTGAGGGGGACGGCCAGCTGGCTGACCGACGTGCCGAACCTGCTGATCGCGGCGGCGCTGAGGAGGAGGTGGAAGGGGTGGTTGCGGGGTAGGCGGGTGGTGGGTGTGGTGGTAGGTGTGCTCGTTGGAGGGCTGCCGGTGTGGTGGGTCGTCATGTCGGCAACGATGGCCGGATGGGGTTGTCCGGCTCGAACGATTCGGCCACGGCTGAATCCAGGGGGTGAGCGGTGATCGAGGTGGAGCTCACCGCCAAGGACCTGGCGCAGACGCGGTTCGCGTTCTCACCGCTGTGGGAGGTGGTGGCGAGCGTCTGGGTGCTCAACGGCGGCGGAGCGCCCGACCTGCACCGACCGTGGCGGGACGACGCCCTGGCCGCACTGGGCGCGGCGCGGCTGGACTGGCGGTTGCTGGCGGACCTCGTCCCGGTGCCGGGCACGGTGATCCCGGGCTTCGTCTGCCCGCCGCCGACGGTGTCCGTGCCCGACCTGGGGGTGGAGCTGGCGGCCGTGCGGGCCACCGAGCCGGAGCGGGTGCGGGCGGACCTGGAGGCGGTGCGCCGGCCCGCGACCGATCGCGTGGAGGAGTTGCGGCGAGACCCGCGGGCAGGTGTCGACAGGCTCGCGGACGTCATCGAGGCGTACTGGGAGCTGGCGCTCGCACCGCACTGGCCGCGCATCCTGACCCTGCTCGAAGGCGACGTCCTGTACCGGGCGCGGCGACTCGCGGAAGGCGGCGTGGACCGGCTGTTCGCGGACCTGGACCCCAAGGTGAGCTGGGACGCCCCCGCGTTGCGGGTCGCCCACCGGCACGCCTCGGGCCGTCGTTCGCTCGGCGGGCGCGGACTGCTGCTGGTGCCGTCGGTGTTCGTCTGGCCGCGGGTCTTCTCGGTGACGGTGCCGCCGTGGCAACCCGCCCTGCGCTATCCGCCGCGCGGCATCGCGACGCTGTGGGAACGGCGTGACACCAGCGCGCCGGCCGCGCTCGCCGGCGTGCTGGGACGGTCCCGGGCCCTGCTGCTGGCCGAACTGGCCGCTCCGGCGACGACCACGGATCTCGCGCGCCGCACCCGGCTCTCGGCCGGGGCGGTGTCACAGCACCTGACCGCGATGCGCGCGGCCGGTCTGGTGGACGCCCACCGCGTCGGTCGGTTCGTGCTCTACGCCCGGACGACGGTGGCGGAGTCGCTGCTCCGGGCTGCCGCTGATCGGGGAGGGGAAGGAGGGAGGGAGGGAGGAGGGGGAGGGATGAGGGGGAGGGATGAGGGGAGGGATGAGGGGAGGGGGATGAGGGGGAGCTGTGGAGCTAGCCGGCGAGAGCCGCGTCGATCTCCCGGTGGGCTTCGGGGTGCTCAGCCCACCACTTCGCGTACCCGGGGTTGCGCGGGAGGAGCGCGCGGTAGGCCCGGGCGGCGGCGGCGAAGACCTCGTGGGCGCGTCCGGCGGCCGGGCCCTCGCGGCGGGTCGCCAGCATCAGGTCCACCATCAGCGGTGCGCCGCGCAGGGGCTTGATCACGATCCCGTCGCCGGTGCGCGACTGGGGCAGCGCGAACGACACGGCACCGTTGGCCACCAGGCTGCGGGCGGTGCTGGCCTCGTTCACGTGGTGGGTGAAGCGGGGCGTGAACCCGGCCTCCGCGCACGCGGTGAAGATCTGCAACCGGTTGCCGACGAACTCGTCCGGCGGCGCGACCCAGTCCCGGTCGGCCAGCTGCGCGAGGTCGACGTCGTCCTGCCCGCACAGCGGATCGGTCTCCGGCAGCGCCACGAACTGCGGCTCGCTCACCAGCCGGCGGATCTCCAGCCCGCGCAGCTCGCGCCGGTCCAGACCTTCGAACCGGTCGAGCACGCCCAGCTGGACCTGACCGGACACCAGGAGCTCCAGCAGGTCCGACGCGCCGGGCATGATCTCGGTCCGGACCTCGGAGCAGGGGATCACCTGCCGCAGCTCCTGCACGAAGTGCCCGAAGAACAAGGTGGGCACACCGCCGACGAGCAACGGCCCCGGCGTCCCGGCCCGGGTCCGCTCACGGGCCAGCGACAGCAGCTGCTCGACCTCGTCGAGCACCAGCCGGGCCGTGCCGACGACCTGCTTGCCGAGGTCGGTGGGTGCGGAACCGGCCGGGGTCCGGTCGAACAGCCGACCGCCGACGATCCGCTCGACGGTCCGCAGTTGGGCGCTCATCGCGGGTTGCGTGAGCCCCAGGCGCGAGGCGGCCTTCGTGAGGCTGCCTTCCTCGGCTATGGCGCACACCGCGCGCAGGTGGCGTAGCTCAAGCTCGGGCATAACGCTCTTCTATCCCCCTTTCGTATGAGCCGCCGGCCCTCTCGCCGGTCATAGTTGGCGAGTCCGCAGTGCGACGGAGGAGAAGAGATGAGCCAGGCTAGCCAGATCTACTGAGTGCGCAGAAGGCTTCGGCCGTCCCGTTTCCCGAGCCACCTGCCACACCCGGTGGTCGAGCGACCGGCGCACCGCCCACGCGGGCGG
>NZ_JBFAAX010000002.1:0-54847 GCF_040639995.1 Actinosynnema sp. NPDC023658
ATCAGGCGC
The DNA here is from genome assembly GCF_040639995.1 of Actinosynnema sp. NPDC023658. Classification (NCBI taxonomy): domain Bacteria; kingdom Bacillati; phylum Actinomycetota; class Actinomycetes; order Pseudonocardiales; family Pseudonocardiaceae; genus Actinosynnema; species Actinosynnema sp. NPDC023658. Next base: position 10 of record NZ_JBFAAX010000002.1, read on the forward strand.
GAACGACCGACTTCCGGGCGACCTCGCCCGCCGTCTGCGGAGCAGCGGCAATCCAATTCAGTACTCGGACTCGTACAGCGCGGCCAGGGTCGCGTGCAGCTCGGTCGAGTCGGGGAGCGTCTTGCCGTCCAGGGTGTGGACGCGGGTGACCTTGCGGACGCTCGACACCAGGAACACGCCATCGGCCGGGTACAGCTCGTCCACCTCGACCGGTCGCACCTCGACGGTCCAGCCCTCGCGCTCGGCGGCGCGGAACAGCGCGGCCTGCGTGGTGCCCGGCAGGATGCCCAGCTCGGCGGGCGGCGTGACCAGGGTCCGACCGCGGGCCATGATCAGCGTCGACGTGGGGCCCTCCAGCACCGAGCCGGACGACGTGGTGAACACGACCTCGGCCGCACCGCGGCGCTCGGCCTCGCGCAGAGCCGCCATGTTCACCGCGTACGACAGCGACTTGGCGCCCAGCAGCAGCCACGGCGCGCGGTCCACCAGGCCCGGCTCGACGCCCCGGTCCAGGGTGACCGCGGCGATGCCCTCGGCCCGCTGCGCCAGCACCTTGGCCGAGATGTCCATGCCCAGGGCGAAGCCGGTGGGCGTGCCGTCACCGCCCTCGACGCCGCGCGTGTAGACGAGCTTGAGCGCGACCTCGGCGCCGCCCGTCCAGTTGTCCAGCACGAGGTCGACGGCGCGCTCGAACGCGGAGCGGTCGGGCTCCGGCAGGTCGAGCATGGCCGCCGAGCGGGCCAACCGGTCCAGGTGCGGACCGAGTTCCCGGGGCTTGCCGTCGACGACGAGGATCGTCTCGAAGACGCCGTCGCCGCGCATCAGGCCCAGGTCGTCGACCCGGATCAGCGGGGCGTCGGGGTCGGCCAGTGTTCCGTCCAGCAGTGCCAGCACGCGCATACCGTGAGCCTACTCACGGCCTACCATCGCAATCGTGGACACTGCCGGCGCACCGAAAGCCCTGCGCAAGACGCTGCACGAACGCGGCATGCGGATGACGCCCCAGCGCCAGCTCGTGCTGGACGCGGTGCGCGAGCTGGGCCACGCCACGCCGGAGCAGATCTGCCAGCGCGTCCAGGTCACCGCGCCGACCGTGAACATCACCACCGTCTACCGCACCCTCGACCTGCTCGACCGGCTCGGCCTCGTCCGGCACACCCACCTGGGGCACGGCGCACCCAACTACTCGGTCGACGCGCACGAGCACGTGCACCTCGTGTGCCACCGGTGCGGCAGGGTGGACGAGGTGCCGTGCGAGCTGCTCTCCCCCCTGGGGGGAACACTGAGGGACGGGTACGGGTTCGAACTTGATGCGAGCCACCTCGCGCTGTCGGGCACGTGCCGCGAGTGCCTGAGCCGGAGCGCCCCGAAGGAGTCCGAGTGAATTCACCGCTGTTGACCGCTCCCGGTGCGGTCGCCCCGTTCGAGGGCGCACCCGACCAGGGCGTGCCGTGGCACTTCGGCGACCCGTTCGCCGAGCAGCGCTCGGCGGCGCGGTCGGTCGCGGTGTTCGACCGGTCGCACCGGGCCGTGATCGCGGTCCCGGGCGACGACCGGTTGACCTGGTTGCACTCGCTGACCAGCCAGCACTTCACCGCGCTCGGTGAGGGACAGGGCACCGAGGCGCTGATCCTGGACGTCCAGGGCCGGGTCGAGCACCACGTGGTCGTCGCGAACGTCGGCGGTGTCGCCTACCTCGACACGGAGGCGTCGCGGGCGGCCGAGCTGCTGGCGTACCTGACCAAGATGGTGTTCTGGTCGAAGGTGGAGCCGCGGGACGCGACGGCCGAGCTGGCCGTGCTGACCGTCGTCGGCCCCGAGGTCGCCGGGCTGTTCGCCAAGCTGGAGCTGCCGCTGCCCGCCGGCCCGCACGGCGTCGTCGCGGTCGGGGGCGGTTTCGCCCGCCGCATGACCTGGCCGGGTCACGACGCGGTCGACCTGGTCGTCCCGCGCGGCGAGCTGGCCGGCTGGTGGGGCAGGCTCACCGACGCGGGCGCCCGCCCGGCCGGCAGCTGGGCGTTCGAGGCGCTGCGGGTCGAGTCGCTGCACGCCCGCCTGGGCGTGGACACCGACGAGAAGACCATCCCGCACGAGGTGAACTGGATCGGCGGCGCCGTCCACCTCGACAAGGGCTGCTACCGGGGCCAGGAGACGGTCTCGAAGGTCCACAACGTCGGCCGCCCGCCGCGCCGGATGCTGCTGCTGCACCTGGACGGGTCACGCGAGGTCCAGCCGGAGACCGGCGACCCGGTGCTGGTCGACGACCGCGTGGTCGGCCGGGTCGGCAGCGTGGCGCTGCACCACGAGCTGGGCACGATCGTGCTGGCGCTGGTCAAGCGGTCGGTCCCGCCGGAGACGGAGCTGCTGGTCGGCGCGGAGGACCGCCGGGTCCAGGCGAGCGTCGACCCGGACTCCGTGCCGCCGGACACCCCGGGCCTCGGCCGCGAGGCGGCGCGCAACCTCGGCCGCTGATCATCCGGACCGGAAAACCGACGACCGCCCCTGCCTGCGGTTCCGGGTCCACCGGGTGGCGTCGAGGCGCTGGTCCGAACGGGTTCTGTGCCAGGATCACGGCATGTCCCGACCCGGATCCCACGGCACGCTGCTCACGGTCGCCCCCACCGGGGCCGAGCACGCGAAGGCCGACGTCCCCAACCTGCCGGTCACGCTGGAGGAGCTGGTCGTCACCGCCCGGTCGTGCGAGCAGGTCGGCGCCGCGATGGTCCACGTGCACATCCGCGGCGCGGACACCAGGCCGACGTTGGACCTCGGGCTGCTCAAGGAGACCGTCGCCGCCCTGCGGGAGCACACGGACCTCGTCGTCCAGCTGTCCACCGGTGGCGCGGTGACCGACCCGGAGGCCGACCGGCTGCGGGTGCTCGACGCCCTGCCCGACTCGGCGTCCTGCACCATGGGCACGGTGAACTTCGGCGACGACGTCTTCCTGAACAGGTGGGAGTTCGTCGTCGCCCTGCACAAGGGGATGCAGGAGCGGGGCATCGTCCCGGAGTACGAGATCTTCGACATCGGCCAGCTGGCGTCGCTGCGGCGGCTGCTGGACCAGCACGGGCTGCCCGCGGGTGGCAAGGTGCACGTCGACCTGGTGATGGGCGTGCCGGGCGGCATGCCGGGCGACGCGGAGACGCTGGTGGCGGCGTTGCGGCTGCTGCCGGAGGGCGCGTCGTTCTCCGCGACGGGCATCGGGCGGACCACCCTGCCGGTGATGCTGACGGCGTTGGCCGCTGGCGGTCACCTGCGGGTGGGCATGGAGGACACCATTTCGTACGCGAAGGGCCAACCGGTCCGGGACAACGCGCAACTCATCGCACGGGCGGCGGGGTTGGCGAAGATCGCCCAACGGCCGCCGCTGTCGCCGGCGGAGGCACGTGCGCTCCTGGGTGTGCGCAGTCCGGTACAGGTTTGAGACAACTTTGGAAGCAGGTTTGTGTTGGCGGGTGGACACGAACTACCTCAGGATGAGTACGTGATCGAGGTGCGTCCCGGCGGGCGCCGCCGTATCGACCGGGTGCTCGCCCCCGACTACGCGGAGGGGGTCGAGCGGCTCCCGCTCGCCGAGGTGCGCGCGCTGCGCGACGAAGCGGCGCAGGAGGAGACGGACCTGTCGTACCTGCGGCGACTGCTGCACGCGCGGATCGACATCGTGCGGGCCGAGCAGGAGCGGCGGACGTCCGGCGGTTCGGCGGTGGTGGACCAGCTGGCGACCATCCTGGCGTCGAACGCGGTGGGGCCGGCGACCGGCCTCGGGCGGTACCAGACGCAGGAGCCTTCGCGGGCCGAGGCGCACCGGCGGCACGTCGAGGCCCTGGTCTCCGACGTCGACCTCTCGGACGTCAGCGCGCTCACCGACGACAAGCTCGACCTGGCGCTGCGGGTGTTCATCAGCGAGGAGGCCTCGGTGTCGTCACGGCGGCGCGAGGTGCAGGCCGTGGTGGACCACCTCAACGCCGAGATCGCCGGGCGGTACCAGAGCGGCAGCGCGTCGGTGGACGAGCTGCTGGCCGCCGAGCGCGGTTGGCCGACCAACCCGGGTCGCACCAAGGAGTAGGGCTCCCAGCATCCGGGAAAGCTCTCCCGATATCTGGACGGCCCGCCTAACGTGGCCGGTTGATGGCACACCAACGATCAGCCGCGCCCGGGTACCGGTGGGTGGTGCTCGCGGTCGGCGCGGTCGCGCAGGGCACCAACGCCGCGGTGTTCCTCGGCCTGCCCGCGATCACCCCGCAGCTGCGCGCGCACTTCGGGCTGTCGTTGCCGCAGGTCGGGCTGCTCCTCGGGGCGGTCAACCTGGGCACCATGCTCACCCTCGTGCTGTGGGGTGCGGCGGCGGACCGGCACGGCGAGCGGCTGGTCATGGCCGTCGGCGGGTTCGGCGCGGCCGGGTGCCTGGCACTGGCCGCGTTCGACGGGCCGGTGGTGGCCGGGTTGGCGCTGGTGGGCGTCGGGTTGTTCGGCGCGAGCGTGAACGCCGCCAGCGGCCGCGCGGTGATGACCTGGTTCCCCGTGGAGCGCCGCGGGTTCGCCATGGGCCTGCGGCAGACCGCCACCCCGCTCGGCGCGGCGCTGGCCGCCGCGGTCCTGCCGGTGGTCGCGGTGCGGGCCGGGGTGCCGGTGGCGTTCCTGGCGCTGGCGGGCTTCACCGCGTTCGTCGCGGTCGCGGTGGCGCTGTGGGTCCGGGAGCCGCCGTGGGCGGTGCGGTCCGGCGGGGGGCGGCACGGGGTCGTGCTCTCCGACCCGGCCCTGATCCGGCTGAGCACGGCCAGCGGCCTGCTGGTCGTCCCCCAGTTCACCGCCGCCGCGCTCATGGTGGAACTGCTGCACGACCACCGCGGCGTGGCCGTGGGCCTGGCCGCCGGGCTGTTCGCCGCCGCCCAGGTCAGCGGCGGTATCGGCAGGCTGGTCGTCGGCGTGTGGTCGGACCGTTCACCCACCCGGGTGGGACCGCTGAAGGTGCTGAGCGTGCTGATCGCGGTCGGGTTCGCGCTCTGCGCCGTCCTCGACCAGGCGCCCGTCTGGCTGCTGGCCGCGGTGCTCATCCCCACGGCCGCGCTGGCGCTGTGCTGGAACGGCGTGGCGATCACGGCCGCCGGCGAGCTGGCGCCCCCGGGCCGGACCGGCATCGCGCTCGGGATGCAGAACTCCGCCAACTACCTCAGCGCCACCGTCACGCCGCCGCTGGCCGGCTGGGTGGCGACGGCCGCCGGGTGGCCGGCCGCCCTCCTGGTGGCCGCGGCGGCCGCCGTGGCCGCCCGCGTGCTGCTAGCCGTGCCGCTCGCGGCGCGCGAGCTCTCCCCAGAACTCCCGTAGCCGCTCGTACCGGAGGGCGACCTCCTCGGCGTCGCCGGTCTCCAGCGCGTCCACGATCGCGTTCACGTCCGCCGCCGAGCTGTCTTCCAGCAGGTCGTCGTCCTCGATGAGCTGCACCAGGCCGCCGTAGTCCAGCTCGACGGCCGAGTCCGGCGCGAAGTGGTCGAGCCAGCGACCGGTGTCCGCGAGCACCTTGGCCGGACCGCCCTCGCCCAGCGAGCCGGACACCACGCGGTGCGCCCGCGCCACCCGCTCGCGGGCGTCCGACATGGACACCCGCCACGACACCTGGCGCTCCGGGTCGTCCCTCGGGGCGAGCACCACCCGCCGCGCCTCCGGCTCGACCAGGGCGAACCACGGCAGCGGCACCGTCCAGGTGGTCGAGATGACGTGCACCGCCCCGGCGGTCAGCTCGGCCATCACCGCGGACGCCCGCGACCGGATCTCCTCCGGCTCGACCGCCACGGCCTCGTCCCGCAGGGGGCCGGTGGACGTGGCCAGGAAGCCGACCAGCGCGGCGGCCGACCGGGCCCGCAGGTCGAGGGGGCAGACGAGGGGACCGGGACCGACCTCCCCCGGCACCTCGGCGGGGCTGATGGTCATCACGTCGAACGGCGCGTCGGGTGCGACGCTGCCGTCCGACCGCTCACCGGGCAGGAGGCGACGCGGCCGGGCCAGCTGTGATCGCAACCACAGCTCCCGTTCGCGCACGCCGACGTCCGCACGGCTCAGGGCCCCGTTCTCCAGGGCTTTTCGCACCTGATCGGCCAACGGTGCGTCAAGAGCCGACAGCGGTTCGTACACCCTGAGGTAGGCGACGAACGGTCGAGGCACCCGCGCATCCTCCCACGGTGAGATTTGGCGGTACGTGTCACGCCTACCGCGTCGCGGGGAACCCCTTCGACACGGTACGGTAGTTACCAGGAACTAGTTGTCGAGACGAGTGGGGCCGCCGTTCCCCCGGCCGCCCCCGTCCCTGTGCGAGGGGGTCGAGCCATGGGGCGCGGCCGAGCTAAGGCCAAGCAGACCAAGGTGGCGCGGGAGCTCAAGTACAGCTCTCACAACATCGACGTCGACGCCTTGCAACGCGAGCTGTCCGGCGGCGAGTCCGCAGGTGTTCGACGAAGCGAAGAACGCTTCGACGACCCGTCGGACGACGAATACGACGACTACCGTCGCTGACACAACACCACACCCGCTGCTGAGGTTGGGCTGCCGGTCTTACGAACCGGCAGCCCGACCTTTGCAGCGGGCCCCTAGAACGCCCTGGCGTACTGCCTCGGCGGGTCGACCTGCACCCCCAACTGCGCTGCCGCGTGCAGCGGCCAGTACGGGTCGCGCAGGGACTCCCGGCCGAGCAGCACCAGGTCGGCCGAGCCATCGGCGAGGACCTGCTCGGCCTGCCGGGCGTCGGTGATCATGCCGACGGCCCCGGTGGGCACGTCGGCCTTCCGCCGCACGGTCTCGGCGAACGGCACCTGGTAGCCGGGGCCGGTCGGGATGTCCGCCGCGGGCGTGTTGCCGCCGGTGGACACGTCGACCAGGTCGGCACCCAGGGCCGCGAGGTCGCGCGCCAGTTCGACGCTGTCCTCCGCGGTCCAGCCGCCCTCGACCCAGTCGGTGGCGGAGATGCGCACGAACACCGGCACGTCCTCGCCCACGGCTTCCCGGACGGCGGCGGTGACCTCGCGCGTGAGCCGGGTGCGGTTGCGCGGCGAGCCGCCGTAGGCGTCGGTGCGGTGGTTGCTGAGCGGCGACAGGAACTCGTGCAGGAGGTAGCCGTGCGCCGCGTGCACCTCGACCACCCGGAAGCCGGCCGCCACCGCGCGGCGGGCCGCCGCGGCGAAGTCCTCGACCACCCGCGCGATTCCCTCGGCGTCCAGCTCCACCGGCGTCCGGTAGTCCGCCTGGAACGGTTCGGCGCCGGGCGCGACGGGCGTCCACCCGCCGTCGGCGTCGGCCACCCCACCCCGTCGCGAGGCGAACGGCGAGTAGGTCGAGGCCTTGCGGCCGGCGTGGGCGAGCTGCACGCCGGCGACGGCGCCGTGGGCGTGGATGAAGTCCACGACCGGCCGCCACGAGGCGATGTGCGCGTCGTCCCACAGGCCGGTGTCCTCGGGCGAGATGCGGCCGACCGCCTGGACCGCGGTCGCCTCGGTGAGCACGAGGCCGGCCCCGCCGACCGCGCGCGAGCCGAGGTGCACGAGGTGCCACTCGTTCGGGTGACCGTCCTCCGCCGAGTACTGGCACATGGGGCTGACCGCGATCCGGTTCGGCAGCGTGACGGTGCGGATGGTCAGCGGGCTGAACAGCTGGCTCACGAGCGGGTCCTCCGGAGCGTTCCGATTTTGGCAACGACGGCGTCGTGGCACGCCACCTCGTCCAAGTTCACCGGATCGGCCCTTGTTCCCCGGTGTGGTGGCCGTCCCACCTCGCGGAGCTGCGGAATTCCATTCGATTCGGTATTGCGCGTGCATTCGCACGTGATCTTCAATGGGGGGTCGCGGGCAAAACGCCGAACAAGAGGACGCCAGTTACGCCCATTCGGGTGTACTGTCCGCAGCACGTTCGGGGAGACCATCACTTGCCGCCCGACGCAGGTCGGCCTCTGGAAGTTCCCGCCGGTCACGACAGTAACAGGATCCACATGCTGCCCATGCCGACCACGATGACACAGGATCCAGGGTGGCCCAGCAACAGCCTCCTGGGTCGCCTCCGAGACAACACCCGACAAGAACTGTTGAACATCGGCACGGTCGTGCGGTACACGGCCGACCGCGAGGTCATCGAGCAAGACGCGAAAGACACTCACGTCCTTTTGCTGCTCGACGGCGTCGTCAAGGTGCAGACCACGGACGAGACGGGCGACACGGCGCTGCTGGCGATCCGGGTCGCGGGCGACCTGGTGGGCGAGATGGCCGCGCTGGACCAGAAGCCCCGGTCGGCCACCGTCGTCACGTGCGGCGACGTGGTCGCGAAGCTGATCACCAGCGGTGAGCTGATGAGCTTCCTGCACCGGCGCAACGACGTGTTCGTGGAATTGATCGGGATGATCAACGACCGGCTCCGCTGGGCGAACCAGCGCCGACGGGATTTCCTGTCCCACCCGGCCGCCGAACGGGTGGCGCGGGTGCTGGCCGAATTGGTGCAGACCTACGGGCGCGAAGAGGCGCACGGGTGGACGCTCGGAATTCCGCTGACGAAGGTGGAACTCGCCTCGATCGCCGGCATGAAGCCCAGAACGGCCGAGAAGGCGTTCTCCGATCTGCGAAAGGCGGGGGTGGTCGTCAGTCACCTGAGGCGCGACGTGCTGGTGCCGGATCTGGCCGGACTGCGTAAATTCGCGGGCTTCTGACGCGAGACCGCATTTCTGCGGTATTCGCGCCGATGCAGTAGTCCACAGTGACTCTGCGCAGTCGTTTGCCCGCAGTGCGTCAGCACCCGTCGAAAGGCCGTACCCATGAGCTTCCAGCGCGGTCTGCTGGTCTGTTGTGACCTGAAGAGCTACGGGTCGGCCGACGACCTGCTCCAACGCGAGTTGCAGGAGCTGCTGGTGCGCAGCCTGGACCGGGCCGGTGAAGCCGCCGGCCTGGACCGCTCGACGTGGAGCCGGCAGGCCAAGGGCGACGAGGAGTGGGCCGTGCTGCCGGCCACGGCGGCGGAGGGCGACGTCGTGGACCGGTACGTGCGGGCGCTGGACGCCGAGCTGGCCGCGACCAACCGGTACCGGGTGCCGCAGGCCAAGCTGAGGATGCGGATGGCGATCCACTTCGGCACCACCGTCGAGGGCGCCAACGGCTACCCCGGCCAGGACGCGGTGCTGGTCAGCAGGCTGCTCAACAGCGAGCCGGCGCACGCGGCGCTGGAGCAGACCGAAGCCGACCTGGTCGTCGTGCTGTCCGAGACGCTGTTCACCTCGCTGGTCGCGGCCGGGTTCACCACGCTGCGGCCCGAGCAGTTCCGGCACGTGGACGTGCGGGTGAAGGACTTCCGCGGCCACGGGTGGATGTGGCTGCCGAGCGGGGACGTGCACGCCTTGGCCCTGGACGCCGCGACCGCCGACACGCCCGGGGCCGCCGCGCCGGAGGTCGCGCTCGGGGCCGACGCCGTCTCGCCGGTCGTCACGTCCGCGCCGACGTCGGTGAACCAGCACGCGGTCGCCACCGGCGGGTCGACGGTGGTCCAGGCGGGCCGCGACGCGCACGTGCCGACGCAGAAGGCCGACGTGATCCAGCACTTCGACCGCAACGACCAGCGGGGTTCGCACTTCGGCCCGGTCTACCGCAGGGACTCCGACGAAAGGGCGTGACGTGCGCGAGGAACCGCTGAGACTCCTCGCCGGCGCGGCTGCCGGCGCGCTGGCGACGGTCGTGGACACCGAGCAGTGGCCCGACCTGAGGACGAGGGTGGCCGCGGTCCTCGCGCCCGACCTGGTCGACGTGGTGAGCGCCCGGATGGACGAGGCGCGGCTGCGGCTCGTCGCCGTGCCGAGGGTGCGGTTGGAGCTGGCGCGCGCCGAGTTCACCACCGAGTGGCGCGGCTCGATCCACACCATGCTGTGGGAACGCCCCGAGGCCGCAGGCCCCCTGCGCGCGGTGCTGCACGAGGTCGGCCCCGCCCTGCCGCGGGTGGCCGGTGACTTCGGCCCGGCCGACGCCGCGCGGACTTGACGTCCCCGGAGCCGGCCGGTCAGAGATAGCGGAGTTGTTTCGCCTTGCCGCTCAGCACCTCGTCGTGGGCGGCGGTGATCTCCGGTCGGTGCGCCACTTCCGGCACGCCGACCTCCCACCACGCGCCCGCGTCGGTCCACGCGGACGGGTGGGTGCGGATCACGACCACCGCCGGGCGGTGTCCGGTCCGCGCGACTTCCCGGGCACGGCGGTAGGCGTCGCGCAGGCCCGCCAGGTCGTCCACCGGGAACGCCGCGCAGCCCATCGCCGCGGCGTGGGCGGCGAAGTCCGTGCGCGGCGGGTGGGCGTGGGTCGTGCGCACGTCGTCGTAGAGGTTGTTGAACCCCGCGCCGCCCTGACCGGTCTGCAGGCGGTGGATCACGGCGTACCCGTCGTTGTCGCAGACCACGGCCACGAAACCGTGCCCGGCGAACGCCGCCGAGAACAGCTCCGAGTTCAGCATCAGGTAGGAACCGTCACCCACGAGGGTGGTCACCACGCCGTCGGGCCGGGCGATGGCCGCGCCCCACGCGCCGGCCAGCTCGTAGCCCATGCAGGAGAACCCGTACTCCACGTCCATGGTCGCCTCACCGAGCGCGCGCCAGCCGCCGATCAGCTCGCCGGGCAGGCCGCCGGACGCCGTCATCACGTAGTCCTCCGGCGTGGACAGCTCGTTGACCACGCCCACGACCTGCGCGTACGTCGGGGTGCCGCCGGGTGCGCGCAGGCCGTCGACGTGCGCGTCCCACTTCGACCGCTCCTCGCCCGCCCGCGCGGCCCAGGCCGGGTCGGCCCGCCACGCGCCGAGCCCGTCGGTGAGCTCGCGCAGGCCTTCGTCGGCGTCGGCCACCACCGACAGCGCGCCGTGCTTCACGGCGTCGAACCGGGCGGCGTTGAGGGAGACGATCCGGACGTCCGGTGCGAACACCGTCCAGGACGCGGTGGTGAAGTCCTGGAGGCGGGTGCCGACGGCGAGCACCACGTCGGCTTCGGCGGCCAGGGCGTTGGCCGAGGTGGAGCCGGTGATGCCGAGCGGGCCGGCGTGCAGCGGGTGGTCGTGCGGGACGAGGGTGCGACCGGCGGTCGTCTCGACGACCGGGACGGCGTGCTGCTCCGCGAAGCGGATCGCCCGGCCGGCGGCGCGGGAGTAGCGGACGCCGCCGCCGAGGACCAGCAGCGGCCTGCGGGCGTCGCGGAGGACGGCGGTGGCCTCGGTGAGGGCGCGGGTGTCCGGGCGGGGGCGGGACGGCCGGTGCAGGACCGGCGCGAACAGGGCGTCCGGGAAGTCTGCCGACTCGGCCTGCACGTCCTGCGGCAGGGCGAGCACCACCGGGCCGCAGTCGGCCGGGTCGGTGAGCACGCGCGCCACCTGCGGCAGGGTGTTGAGCAGCTGCTCGGGCCGGGTGATGCGGTCGAAGTAGCGGCTGACCGCGCGGAACGCGTCGTTGACCGTGGTCGTCGGGTCGCCGAAGTGCTCGACCTGCTGGAGCACCGGGTCCGGCGCGCGGCTGGTGAACGTGTCGCCGGGCAGCAGGAGCAGCGGCAGGCGGTTGGCGTGGGCGACGCCGGCGGCGGTGACCATGTTCAGCGCGCCCGGCCCGATGGAGGACGTGGCGACGCCGACCTGGCGGCGGTGGGTGGCCTTGCCGATGCCGACCGCGGCCAGCGCCATGCCCTGCTCATTGTGGCCGCGCCAGACCGGCAGCTCCGCGCGTGCTTCTTCGAGGGCGTTGCCGAGGGCGAGGACGTTGCCGTGGCCGAAGATCGCGAACACGCCCGGGAACAGCGGGGCGTGCGTGCCGTCGGCCAGTTCGGTGCGCTGGGCCAGGACCCAGCGGACCAGCGCCTGCGCGGTGGTGAGCCTCATCCGACCCTCCCTTCGGCGCTGGTGACGGGGCAGCGGGGGTCTCGCGCCTGGTCGGCCCAGGTGTCCCGGACCCAGCCGTGCGCCGGGTCGTCGCAGAACGCCGTGGACCGCCGGTCGCCGGTGCCGGGTCCGGCCAGGACGTTCAGGTAGTACATGGGGTAGCCGGGCGCGGCGACGCACGGGCCGTGGTAGCCGCGGGGGATGAGGAAGACGTCGCCGTCCCGGACCACCACGTGCTCGTCGTCGGCCTCGTCGTCGCCGTGGGTGTGGTCGGTGTAGGTGCGGTGGAAGCCGAAACCCTCACGCGATGGGGTGATCTTGTCGCGGCCGGCGATGCGGAAGTAGTAGATCTCCTCGTTGACGACGTCGCAGGTGTGGTCGTGCTTGTGCGGCGGGTAGGACGACCAGTTGCCGTCCGGGGTGATCAGCTCGCAGGCGATGAGCCGGTCGGCGTGGTCCCACACGCCCGGCACGCCGAAGTTGGTGACCTGGCGGGTGGCCGTGCCCGCGCCCCTGACCTCGACCGGGACGTCCTCGGCCGGGCCGTACCTGGGGGTCAGCCTGCGGTCGCAGCGGGCCGTCGGGAGGGCGACCTCGACGCCGTCCTTCGTGGACAGGGTGACTTCGGCGTCTCGCGGGAGGTAGGCGAAGTCCGTGACGCGGGTGAAGACCGAGTCGCGTCCCCGCAGCTCGAACCGCTCCCCGTCCACCTCGACCACGCACCCGCCGGAGAGCGGGAGCACGAACGCTTCGCAGTCGCCGGTGCCGAACGTGGTCACACCACCGGGGTGCAGCAACAAGACCCGCAACCCGGCGTAGTCCCATCCGGCGGTGCCGGCGGTGAGTTCGACGGCGTTCTCGCCGTCCGACAGCGTGCCCAGCGGTCGGTGCAAGCTCATCCCGCGACTCCCCTCCGGTTTTCTCCCCGCGCCGTGCGCAACACCCGTGCGGCGGCGTCAACCGCCGCGGCGACGTCGCCGTCCGGCGGGTAGAGCAGGGCGCGTCCCACGACCAACCCGCGCACGGTCGGGTGACGCAGCGACCGTCCCCACGACTCCAGGTCGTCACCCAAGCGGGCGGACGGCACGCCACCGAGCACGAGCGCCGGCAACGTCGTCGCGTCCAGCACCTCGTCGGGTGACGGCGGCAGCTTGAGCCAGGTGAACGCCGACGTCACCCCCAACCCGGCGGCGACGCTCCCGGCCCGCGCCAGCGCGGCGGCGTCCCGCTGCAGGACGAGCTTCCCCGCCGCGTCCCGCGCGTAGGGCAGCGGCTCGACCATCGCCATCAGGCCGCGCTCGGCCAACGCGGACACCGCCGCGGCGCAGCCCTCCAGCGTGGGCGCGGTGCCGGGGTCGGAGTCGACCAGGCGCAACAGCATCTTCCCGCCGTCCAACCCGCTGCCGGCGATCGACGTGGGGTCGTAGGCGGTGAACCGGTCGTCGATCTCCCAATCCGCCCCGGCGAGGCCGCCGCGGTTCATGGAGCCGATGACGACCCGGCCGTCCAGCCCGTCGAGCAGCAGCAACTCCTCGATCACGTCCGGCGTGCCGAGCACCCCGTCCACCGCGGGGTTGGCCAGCGCGGTGAGCAGGCGGTCCAGCAGCGAGCGGCGGTCGGCCATGGCCAGCGGGTCGCCGCCGACGCCGAGCGCGCCGCGGGCCGGGTGGTCGGCCGCGACGAGGAACAGCGTGCCCTGGTCGGACAGCAGCTGCGTCCGGCGGCAACGGGCCTGGTAGGCGCGGCGGATGGCGGCCGGGTCGGTCGCCCTGGTGTCCAGCAGCCGCGACCACTGCTCATCGGTGATCACCCGGCACCTCCCGCCAGGCCCGCGAGGCGTCCCCGGGTGGGGCGATGGGGGTTCACAGGTGGGCCTCGATCTCGGCCGGGGTCGGCATGGCGTCGGCGCACGCCAGGCGGCCCGCCACCAGGGCCCCGGCCACGTTGGCGTAACGGGCGGTCTGCTCGGGTTCCCAGCCCGAGAGCAGGCCGTGGGCCAGTGCGCCGCCGAACGCGTCCCCCGCGCCGAGGCCGCACACGACGTCGACCGGGTGGGGCGGGACGGTCCACGAGCCCTCCGCCGTGGCGAGCAGCACGCCCTCGCCGCCCTTCTTCACCACGGCCAGCGCGACGCCCCGGTCGAGCAGTCGCGCGGCGGCCTCGTCGGGATCGGACGTGCCGACCGCGACGTCGACCTCCTCCCGGTTGCCGACGGCGACCGTGACGTGGTCGAGCATCCAACCGATCTCGCGCCGTGCCGTCTCCCGGTCGGGCCAGAACATCGGCCGGTGGTCCAGGTCGAGGACGGTGTGGGTGCGGTGGGCCCGGTGGCGCAGGATCTGCCGCTGGGTTTCCCGGGCGGGCGAGGCGGAGACACCCGTTCCGGTGACCCACAGCAGTGGCACGGAGGCCACGAGATCCCACGGCACGTCCTCCTCCTCCAGCGCCAGGTCCGGTGCCAGGGGGGCGCGGTAGAACAGCAGGGGTGGGTCCTCGGGCGGGTCCAGGGCGCAGAAGACCACGGGGGTCTGGAGGCCGGGGGCGGTGCCGACGTGGGCCGACGACACGCCGAAGGACTCCAGCGCGGAGCGGACGTAGGGGCCGAAGCCGTCCGGTCCGACCTTGGTCAGCACCGCCGAGGAGCGGCCGAGGCGTGCCGCCGCCACGGCCACGTTCGTCGCCGTCCCGCCGAGCGACTTGGCGAACGTGCGCACCTCCGCCAGCGGCACGCCGCTCTGCTCGGGGTAGAGGTCCACCCCGACCCGGCCGACGGTGAGCACCTCGACGGTCATCCGTCGACACCCCGCAGTTCGTGCGCCAACGCCTCCAGCTCCGCGCCGCCCGCCATCTGCCTGGTCAGCTCGTCCAGGCCGATCTCCGACTTCTCGTACGTGCCGAGCGCGCGCCCGCGCTTGAGCAGCAGGAACCGGTCACCGACGGGGTAGGCGTGGTGCGGGTTGTGGGTGATCAGCACGACCCCGAGCCCGCGGTCGCGCGCGCGGGCCACGTACTTCAGCACCACTCCGGCCTGCTTGACGCCGAGCGCGGCCGTCGGTTCGTCCAGGATCAGCACCTTCGCCCCGAAGTGGACGGCCCGCGCGATCGCGACGGACTGCCGTTCACCGCCGGACAGCGTCCCCACCGGTTGTTCGACGTCCCGCAGGTCGATGCCCATCTCGGCCAACGCCGTCCGCGTCACCTCGCGGGCCCGCCGCCGGTCGAGGAACCGGAACGGCCCGATGCCGGTGGTCGGCTCGGAGCCGAGGAAGAAGTTCCGCCACACGCTCATCAGCGGCACGACGGCCAGGTCCTGGTAGACGGTCGCGATGCCGCGGTCGAGGGCTTCGCGGGGCGAGGTGAACCGGACTGGGGCGCCGTCGACGAGGTACTCGCCGGAGTCGTGCCGGTGCACGCCCGCCAGCACCTTGATCAGCGTGGACTTGCCCGCGCCGTTGTCACCGAGCACGCAGGTCACCTCGCCCGCGTTGACGGCGGTCGAGACGTCGCGCAGCGCGATGACGCTGCCGTAGGTCTTGCCGATCCCCCGCACCTCCAGGAGTGGAGTCATCGCCGCACCCTCTCCGCCCGTCGTCGCAGGGCGTTGTTGACCAGCACGGCGGCCAGCAGCATCACGCCGAGGAACAGCTGGAACCAGTCGGAGTTCCAGTTGGCGTAGACGATGCCCTGCCGCGCCATGCCGAAGATGAGCGCGCCGATCGCCGCGCCGACGGCGGAGCCGAAGCCGCCGGTCAGCAGGCACCCGCCGATCACCGCGGCGATGATGAACTGGAACTCCAGCCCGATGCCCTGGTTGGCCTGGACGCTGGTGAACCGCAGGATGTTGATGGAACCGACGAGCCACGCCGCGCCGGCCGTGGTCATGAACAGCAGCACCTTGGTGCGCACCACGGGCACGCCGACGGCGCGGGACGACTGCGCCGACCCGCCGACCGCGAAGATCCAGTTGCCGAACCGGGTGCGCAGCAGCACGACCGCCGCGAGGGCGGTGGCGACGACCCACCACAGGATCGAGACGTAGAACGCCGTGCCGCCGACGGTGAACGTCGAGGCGAACAGGAACCCGGCGGAGGGGTAACCGTCGGTCGACCTCATGCCGGACACCTGCACGGTGCCGGTCACCAGCCGCGTCACGCCGAGGTTGAGGCCCTGCAGGGCGAGGAACGTGCCGAGCGTGACGATGAAGCTGGGCAGTCCGGTGCGCATCACCAGCCACCCGTTCAGCGCGCCGACGGCCAGCGCGAACACCAGCGACACGAGCAGCGCGAGCCACACGTTCCAGCCGAGGCGGGTGGCGAGGACGGCCGTCACCAGCGCGGTGGACGCGGTCATCACACCGGCGGACAGGTCGAACTCGCCGCCGATCATGAGCAGCGCGACCGCGACGGCCATGATGCCGAGCGTGGACGCGTCGTCCAGCCAGGTCGCCACGCCGCCGGTGCTGAGGAACCGCTCGGTCACCACCGAGAAGAACGCGAAGACCAGCACGGCGCCGAGCAGCGCGCCGATCTCGGGTCGGACCACCAACCGGTCGAGCAGCCGCGCCGAGCCGACGCGTTCGTCGGGCGGAGGGGCCGGAGGAGCGGAGAGCGCCGGGGGTTGGGGGGTCACGGGCGTCATCCTCAGCGGGTGCCGCGCTCGGCGTACTCGGCCACCTTGTCCACGTTGGACTTGTCGACGAAGCCCGGTCCAGTGAGCACCGGCTTGCCGCCGCCGACGGTGTTGGCGTTGTCGCGGTAGAGCTTGAGCATGACGACCGGCAGGTAGCCCTGCTCGTACTGCTGCTGGTCGACGGCGAACAGCACGTCGCCGGCCTTGATCGCGGCGGTGACGTCGGCGTTGAGGTCGAACGTGGCGACGCCGGCCTTCGAGGACGCGCCCTTGACCGCGTTCACGGACGACACCGCGACCTGCGGGTTCAGCGCGAGGACGGCGTCGACCGAGGGGTCGGTCTGCAACGCGCCCTTGATCCGCGACTCCACGTCGGTGGGGTTGTTGATGTCGACCTGGAGGTTGGTGACGGTGCCGCCGAAGCCGGTGCGCGCACCGTCGCAGCGCTGGTTGAGGCCGACGTTGCCGGCCTCGTGGATGACGCACAGCAGCTTGGTCCTGCCCGCCTCCTTGAGCTTGCGCCCGGCTTGCTCGCCCGCGACGCTCTCCTCCTGGCCGACGTGCGCCAGCGCGCCGAAGGTCGCGCTCTTGTCGGAGCCGGAGTTGATGGTGATGACGGGGATGCCCGCCTTCACCGCGTTCTCGATCGAGGTCCGCAGCGCGTCCGGGTTGGCCATCGACACGACGATGCCGCCGACCTTCTGCGACACGGCGTTGTCGATCAGGGTGGACTGCCGGCCGGGGTCGCCGTCGGAGTTGTAGTCGACCGTGACGCCGAGCTGCTTGCCCGCGTCGGTGGCCCCGTTCTTCACCACGTTCCAGAAGGCGTCGCCCGACGTGCCGTGGGTGACGACGGCGACGCGCAGGTCACCGGTCGGCGCTTCGGCGGCGCCGGGCGTCGTGCTCGCGGTGTTCTCCGCGCCGGGGCCGCTGCACGCGGCCAGCAGGGCCAGTCCGGTCAGGGCAAGGCCTGCACGCAGGGCCTTCCGGGTGGACGTCATCGTCTCTCCTCGCTCAGGGGGATCAGGCGGTGGACCGGGTGAGGTGCGCGAGGCTGCGGCCGGTGTCCCGCACCGGGGTGTCGAGCGGGCTGTCGGCGGCGAGCGCGGTGTCCTGCTCCAGGACGTACCAACCGGTGTAGCCGGCGTCGCGGAGGAGCGCCACCAGGGCGGTCACGTCCACGTCGCCGTCCCCGAGCGGCACGTACATCCGCTGCTGCACGGCGGCCGTGTAGCCGAGGTCGCCGTCGCGCACGGTGGCCGCGATGTCGGCGCGGACGTCCTTGAGGTGGACGTGGCCGATGCGGTGGGGGTGGCGGCGGGCCAGGTCGACCGGGTCGGTGCCGCCGATGAGGAGGTGGCCGGTGTCCAGGCAGAGGTCCAGGTCGGAGTCCGTGAGGAACCGCTCGACCTCGGCGGTGCGCTCGACGTGCGTGCCCACGTGGGGGTGCAGGGCGGTGCGCAGGCCGTGGTCGGCGGCGCGGTCGCGGACCAGCGCGGCGGTGTCGACGAGGGTGCGCCACTCGTCGTCGGTGAGCGCCGGGCGCTCGTCGTAGCCGTCCAGGCCGGTGGCGGCGGCGAGCACGAGGACTTCCGCGCCCGCGGCGGCGAGCAGCGCGGCGACCCGGTCGGCTTCGTCCACTGTGGACTGCGCGCCGGTGTGCAGCGGGACGGCGAGGAAACCGCCGACCAGCGCGAGGCCGTGCTCGTCCAGCAGGGCCCGCAACGCCCGCGGGTCGGCGGGCAGGTAGTCGGGCGGACCGAGTTCGGTGGCCCGAAGCCCGAGCGAGGCCATCTCGGCCAGGACGGTCCGGGGATCGAGGACGGCGCCCCAGCCGGGCACCTCGCAGACACCCCACGAGATCGGTGCACCGGCGATCTTCACGCGACGACCTCCGTGGTCGGTTTCCCCGCCTCGGCGCGGATGCGGACCGGGGCGCCCGAGCGCCGCGACCGCTCGCACGCCTCCGCGAGCCGAAGGCTGATCAGACTCTCCCGCGCGGGCGACGGGTTCGCCACCGTGCCGGCCACGACCTGCGTGAACACGCCCACCTCGGCCAGGTAGGCGCGGTGGAAGCGCTCCGGGAAGCCGGGGTAGGCGTCGGCGGCGACCTTCGGCCCGTCGGGTTCCAGCGACGTCAGCGGCGTGCGCGGGTCGAGGCCGGCGGCCAGCGAGTCCCGGCTGCCCAGCACCTCGATGCGGTGGTCGTAGCCGAGCGGGTCGTGCCTGCCGCCGGCCAGGGTGGCGTGCGCGCCGCCCGCGAACTTCAGCAGCACCACCGCGTTGTCCACGTCGTCGGCGTCCGCGAACGCCCGGTCCACCAGCACCGAGCCCGACGCGTACACCTCCACCACCGGCTCACCGACCAGCCACGGCACCGCGTCGAGGTCGTGGATCAGCAGGTCGCGGAAGAGGCCGCCGGACTGCGGCAGGTAGGAGAAGTCCGGCGGCCGGGCGTCGTTGCCCAGCGCCCGGACCAGGTAGACGTCGCCCACGTCGCCCGCCCGGACGCGTCGGTGGAGCTCGGACACGGCCGGGTCGAACCGGCGCTGGAAGCCGACCAGCACCTCCACCCCGGACGCCTCCACGTCCTCGACCAGCGCGCGCATCTCGTCGAGGTGGGCGGCGATCGGCTTCTCGCACAGCGTCGGCACGCCCGCCGCGATGGCGGTGCGCAGCAGCTCGGGGTGCGTGGTCGTGGGGGTGGCCAGCAGGACGCCGTCACTGGCCGTGAGCAACGCGTCGAGGTCGTCCACGCTCCTGGTGCCGGGCAGGGCGGCCGACGCCCGCGCCGCGCGGCCGGGCACGGGGTCGAACAGCAGCACCTCGTCCACTTCGTCCAGGGTGGCCAGGTTGGTGGCGTGCATGGTGCCGATCCGGCCGACCCCGGCAACTCCGATGCGCATCCCGCTGGTCTCCGTCCTGGTAGAGGCGATCTCGCGTTAGAGCGCTCTATTCGTTGGAGCGCTCCAATGCTGTAACGTCCGTCACACGGGTGTCAAGGGTGCGGGTCGCGCTCGTGAGGAGATACCGGTGGCCAGACCCACGATGGAGGACGTCGCGGCACGCGCCGGCGTGTCCCGCGCGCTGGTGTCGCTGGTGATGCGGGGATCACCGAAGGTGAGCGACCAGCGGCGTGCCGCGGTGCTCAAGGCGGCCGACGAACTGGGGTACTCGCCGCACGCCATGGCGCGGTCGTTGGCCAGCCGCACGTCCCACGTGCTCGGCGTGATGGTGTCGGACCTGCACAACGCGTTCTTCGCGGAGGTCGTGGACGGGCTGGACGCGGTGGCGACCGGGCAGGGCTTCGACCTGATCCTCAACACCGGCGGGCGCAGCCCGGCGCGGGAGCGGCGGGCGTTGCGGAGCCTGCTGTCGTTCCGGCCGGCGGGCCTGGCGCTGCTGTCACCGGTCGTGCCCGCCGCGGACATCGGCCGGGCGGCGGACCAGGCGCCCGTGGTGCTGGTGGCGCGGTCGTCCCGGCTGGCCTCGGTGGACACCGTGAACGACGACGGCGAGCGCGGCATCGCGTTGGCGGTGGACCACCTGGTGTCGTTGGGGCACCGGCGGATCGCGCACCTCGACGGCGGCGGCGGTTCGCGGGCCGCGCCGCGGCGACGCGGGTACCTGGCCGCGATGGCGGCCCACGGGCTCGCGCCGCGGGTGGTGGCCAGCGAGTACACCGACGTGGCCGGCGCGCGGGCCGTGCGGGGGCTGTTCGGTGACCTGCCCACCGCGATCGTCTCGTGCAACGACTTCAACGCCGTCGGCGCGATCTCCGCGTTGGAGGAGGCCGGGTTCCGGGTGCCGCGGGACGTCTCCGTGGTCGGGTACGACAACACGTCGCTGGCCGCCCTGCGGCACGTCTCGCTGACCACGGTCGACCAGCCGCGCAACGAGTTCGGCAGGCTCGCCGCCGAGGCCCTGCTGCAACGGGTGCGCGGCGAGCGGACGGACCCGGTGCGCCACCTGCTGCACCCGTCGCTGGTCGTCCGCTCGACCACCGCCCCGCCGGGACGACGCGCGGTCAGGCCAACTTGAGGCCGACCACGCCGACGACGATCAGCGCCAGGCACGCCAGCCGCAGCGGTGACGCGCTCTCACCCGAGACGATGATGCCCAGCAGCACCACGCCCACGGCGCCCAGCCCCACCCACACCGCGTAGGCGGTGCCGACGGGCAGGTCCCGCATCGCGATGGTGAGCAGGACGAAGCTGGCCACCGCCCCCACGATCCCGATGGTGGTCGGCCACGGACGGGTGAACCCCTCCGAGCGCCCCAACGCCGTGGCCCACACGACCTCCAACAACGCCGCGCCGATCAACAACACCCAGGCCATTGCGCCCCCATTAACCGGAATCCATTCCGGTTCAGCCTAATCGGAACGGGTTCCGCTTGTCGACCGCGCGGGGGCCGTCGATAAGCTGCCGGGGTGACGCGCGAGCGGGCCGACGCCGCCAGGAACCGGGCGAGGATCCTGGCCGCCGCCGCCGACCTCGTCACCGAACGGGGCATCGAGGGCCTCGCCATGGCCGAGGTGGCCGCCGCGTCCGGGGTGGGCGTCGGCACGCTCTACCGGCGCTTCGGTGACCGCTCCGGCCTCGCCCACGCGTTGATCGACGAGTCCGAGCGCGAGTTCCAGGCCGCGTTCCTGACCGGCCCGCCCCCGGTCGGCCCCGGCGCACCGCCCGCGGCCCGCCTCCGGGCGTTCCTGCACGCCCTGGTCGACCGCACGCTCGCGCAGCTCGACCTGCTGCTGCTGGCCGAGACCGCCGGACCGTTCGCCCGCTTCGGCGGCGCGTACGACGCGCACCACCACCACCTGGCCCTGCTCGTCGCACAGGTCAGGCCGGACGTGGACGCCGCGTTCACCGCCGACGCCCTGCTCGCCCCACTGGCCGCGAACCTGGTCTCACGCCGGGACGCCGAGGCCGCGACGATCAAGAACGGCCTCGACGCCCTGCTGGACGGCCTGCTCGGCCCGGCGGCCCGGACGGGTCAGGCGTCCACCTCCCGGGAGGGCGCGCGGACCAGCCGGCGGACCAGCGGCCAGGCCAGCAGGACCACCACGATCCCGTAGACGACCAGCGCGAACGGGGTGTTGACCAGCCCGGTCAGGGAGCCGTCGGACAGCTGCAGGGCCCGTCGCATCTGCTGCTCGGCGGCCGGGCCGAGGATGACGCCGATGATCGCCGGCAGCACGGGCAGGCCGTAGCGGCGCATCACGAAGCCGAGCACCCCGATCACGAACATCACCAGCAGGTCGAACACGTCGGCGTTCACGGCGTACGCGCCGACGCCGGCGAAGAACAGGATGCCCGCGTAGAGGTACGGCCGGGGGATGCGCAGCAGCTTCGCCCACACCGGCGCGAGCGGCAGGTTGAGCACCAGCAGCAGGCACAGGCCGATGAACAGCGACGCGATCAGGCCCCAGACCAGCGCGGACTCCCGCTCGAACAGCAGCGGGCCCGGCTGGATGCCGTACTGCTGGAACGCCGCCAGCATCACCGCCGCCACCGCCGTGGTCGGCAGGCCGAGCGTCAGCATCGACACCAGGGTCCCGGCGGCCGACGCGCTGGCCGTCGCCTCGGGCCCGGCCACGCCCTCGATCGCACCCCGGCCGAACTCGTCGCGGTGCTTCGACAGCCGCTTCTCGGTCACGTACGACAGGAACGTCGGGATCTCCGCGCCACCGGCCGGGATCGCGCCGAACGGGAACCCGATCAGCGGGCCGCGCAGCCACGGCTTCCACGCCCGCCGCAAGTCCTCGCGGCCCAGGAACGCGCGGCCGACCGGGATCGCCTCGGCGGGCCTGCGCCGCAGGTGGGCGGCCACCCACAGCGACTCGCCCACGGCGAACAGGGCCACCGCGACCACGACCACGTCGACGCCGTCGGCCAGGTGCAGCGACCCGAACGTCAGCCGCTGCTGCCCGGTCATCTCGTCCAGCCCGACCAGGCCGATGGTGAGGCCGATGAGCAGGGACGCGAAGCCTCGCACGCGGGACGCGCCGAGCACGGACGTGACCGCGATGAACGCCAGCACCATGATCGCGAAGAAGTCCGGCGCACCGATGTCCACGGCGAACCCGGCCACCGTCGGTGCGAGCAGCACGAGCAGCGCCGTGCCGATGACGCCGCCGACGAAGTGCCCGATGGCGGCCGCCGCAAGCGCTTGCGAGCCGCGGCCCTTGCGCGCCATCGGGTTGCCCTCGATGGCCGCGACCACCGCCGCGCTCTCGCCCGGCGTGTTGAGCAGGATCGACGTGGTCGAGCCGCCGAACATGCCGCCGTAGTAGATGCCGGCGAACATGATGAACGCCCCGGTCGGCTCCAGGCCGTAGGTGACGGGCAGCAGCAGCGCCACCGCCATCGCGGGCCCGATGCCCGGCAGCACGCCGATCGCCGTGCCCAGCAGCACGCCCACCGCGGCCAGCGCGAGGTGAGCCGGGGTCAGCGCGGTCGCGAACCCCTCCAGGAGGTTGGTGAACGAGTCCACGTCAGAACATCCCCACCAGCGGGCCACCGGGCAGCGGCACGCCCAGCAGGTTGTTGAACAGCAGGAACGTCGCCACCGAGAGCCCGGCGGCGAGCAGCGGGTCGCGGACGGGGTCCCGGCTGCCCAGCGCGTAGGCCGCGCCCCAGAACAGGACCGCCCCGGAGATCGGGAAGCCGACGACGCCGATCAGCGCCGCGTTGGCCAGGAACGCGCCGCACAGCAGCAGCACGGTCCGCCAGTCGGCCGGCGCGGCGAGGTCGACGTCCTCGCCGCCCTCCGCCTCGCCCCGCCCACCGCGCAGCACGTCCCGCGCGAGCAGCGCGGCGACCACGAGCAGCCCGACGCCGACCACCACCGGCACCGCCTTGGGCCCGATCGGGCCGCGCTGCGCGAAGTCGGTGTGGATCCGGATCGCGTCGACCAGGACCAGCACGCCCAACCCGACCAGCACCGCGGACACACCCAGCTCCGAGTGCTCCCGCAGCCACGTCCGGCTCGGCACACCGCCCGGGCTCCCGCCCGGACCACCGCCCGGAGTCCCGTCGGGGGTGTCTCCCACCGCCTCGCGCACGTCCCGCCCTCCACTCATGCCAGCCCCAGGTCCTTGAGCACCGTCGCCACCCGGTCGTTCTCCTCGCGCAGGAACGCGCCGAACTCCTCGCCCGGTGCGAACGCGTCCGTCCAGCCGTTGCGCGCCACCGCCTCCCGCCACTGCGGGGTGCCGTGCAGGTCGGTGAACAGGTCCACCAGCCGGGCGCGGTCGGTGTCGGTGATGCCCGGCGGCGCGACCACGCCGCGCCAGTTGGTGAACTCGACGTCCACACCGGACTCGCGCAGCGTCGGCGCGTCCACACCGGACAGCCGCGTGCCGGCGGTCACCGCGAGCACCCGGATCTGCCCGGCCTCGATCTGGTCGCGGTACTCCCCGACGCCCGAGACGCCGAACGCGACCTTCCCGCCGAGCACCGACGCCAGCAGCTCACCGCCGCCGTCGAACGGGATGTAGTTGACCCGGCGCGGGTCGAGGCCGACCGCCTTGGCGATCAGCATCGGCGCCAGGTGGTCCGGCCCGCCGGGCGACGAGCCGCCGCCGACCGTCACCGCGCCCGGGTCCGCCTTCCACGCCGCCACCAGGTCCGCGAGCGTCCGGTACGGCGAGTCCGCGCCGACCACGACGATGTCCGGCTCCTCGATGAGCTTCGCGATCGGCGTGGTGTCCAGCAGCGACGACGGTGCCTTGTTCGTGTAGACGCTGCCGACCACGCCCAGGCCCATGGACATCACGAGCTTGCCGTTGCCGCGCTCGCTGACCGTCCGGCCGAGCCCGACCGTGCCGCCCGCGCCGGGCAGGTTGAACACCTCGGCGTTGCGGATCAGGTCCGCGTCCTCCATCGCCTTCGCGGCGGTGCGCGCCGTGACGTCGTAGCCGCCGCCCGGCGAGTTCGGCACCAGGACCCGCAGGCTGCGCAACGACGCCGCGGTGTCCGCGCCGGACGTCAGCAGCGGCGGCACGAGGACGACGACGGCCACCGCGCCGACGACCGCGAGCCAGTTCCTGATCCGCACTGTGATCCCCGCCTCTCCTTCGCGTGGTTCGACATGGTGCACTCGTGTAGACAGGGATGTCCCGCTTGCGCGCCTAAGGGTTCTTTTGGTCTTTGTGGTCACGGAGGTGCCGGTTGGCCGACAGGATCCGCACCGGTCGCGGCTCCCTGGCCCGTCAGCTGCTCGGGTGGCAACTGGTGGTGGTCGTGGCGCTGCTGGGCGCGGTGGGCGCGCTGTCCGTCGTGCAGGCGGGCAACAACTTCCGCACCACCGAGGGGCGGCGGATGCTGTCCGTGGCCGAGGACGTGGCCGCCACGGCGGGCGTGCGGGCGTCGTTGGCCGACCCGCTGCGCCACTACGCGCTCGCGCCGTTCGCGGAGACCGCCCGCAGCCTGTCCGGCGCCAGTTACGTGATCATCACCGACCCGGACCGCGAGGTGCTGACCTCGCCGGACCCGAGCCAGGTCGGGGAGCCGCTCGACGTCGGCGGCAGCACGGCGTTGCGGGGCCGGTCGTGGGTGGGCGAGCTGGGCGGCGCGACCGTCGCGCACGTGCCGGTGATCGGTGACGGCGGCACGGTGATCGGGCTGGTCGCCGCCGGGAGGCAGGCGCCGGGGTTCTGGGACGGTGTGCTGGACTCCCCGGACAACGCGCTGCGGCTGCTCGGGGTGGCGCTGGTCATCGGCGTCACCGGGTCGCTGCTGCTGGCGCGGCGGGTGAAGAACCAGACGCTCGGGCTGGAGCCGCACGAGATCACCGCGCTGGTCGAGTACCGGGAGGCACTGCTGCACGGCATCAAGGAGGGCGTCGTCGCGCTCGACCCGCAGCACCGGATCACCCTGGTCAACGACCACGCCCGCGACCTGCTGGCGCTGCCGCCGGAGGCGGTGGGCCGGTCGGTGGCCGAGCTGCGCCTGGACGAACGGCTGCGCGACGTGCTGACCGGCCGCGCGACCGGCGTCGACCAGCTCGCCCTGACCGGCGGCCGGGTGCTCACCCTCAACCACATGCCGCTGGACGTGCACGGCGCCGTGGTGACCCTGCGCGACCGCACCGAGCTGATGACGCTGCGGGACGAGCTGGACGCCACCCGGCACGCCACCGACACCCTGCGGGCGCAGGCGCACGAGTTCAGCAACCGCCTGCACACCATCGCGGGCCTGGTCGAGCTGGGCGAGTACGACGAGGTGCGCGGGTTCATCAGCCGCATCACCACCGCGCGGGGCGCGTGGCGGGCCGAGGTCGCCGCCAAGGTCGCGGACCCGGCGGTCGCCGCGCTGCTGATCGCCAAGTCCAGCCTCGCCGCCGAGCGCGGCACCGGGCTGCGGATGGCGCCGGACAGCGCGCTCGACGAGGTGGACGAGGCGTTGTCCACCGACCTCGTCACGGTGATCGGCAACCTGGTCGACAACGCGCTGGACGCGCTGGCGGGGCACGGCTGGATCGAGGTGTCGGTGCGGTCGTCGCCGGACGAGGTCGTGGTCGAGGTGCGCGACTCCGGACCCGGTGTCGCGGCCGGGCTGGCCGAGGAGGTGTTCCGGCACGGGTTCACCACCAAGGCCGCCGAACGGGGTCGGCGCGGGCTCGGGTTGGCCCTGGTCCGGCAGGCCTGCCTGCGGCGCGGCGGCTCCGTGCGGGTGCGCAACGAGGACGGCGCGGTGTTCACCGCCCGGCTGCCCGCGGAGGTGCCGGTGTGATCAGGGTCCTGGTGGTGGACGACGACTTCATGGTCGCCAAGGTCCACAGTGGATACGTGGCGCGCACGCCCGGGTTCGAGGTGGTCGGCGTGGCGCACAACGGCGCGGACGCCGTGCGGCTGGTGCGCGAGCTGCGGCCGGACCTCGTGCTGCTGGACGTCTACCTGCCCGACGTCGACGGGTTGGCCGTGCTGCGGGAGCTGCGCGGGGTGGCCGACGACGTGGACGTCATCGTGATCACCGCGGCGACGGACGTGGAGACCGTGCGCACCGCCATGCGCGGCGGCGTGCTGCACTACCTGATCAAGCCGTTCGAGTACGCGGCGCTGCGCGACCAGCTCGCCCACTTCGCCGCGCTGGACCGGCGGTTGGACCTGCTCGCGTCGGCCGGTCAGGCGGACGTCGACCAGGTCTTCGGCGCACGACCGCGCAACGCGCCCGTGCTGCCGAAGGGGTTGACCGCGCAGACCGCCGCGCTGGTCGAACGGGTGCTGCGGGAACGCCCGGTGACCGCCGGCGAGTGCGCCGACGCCACCGAGCTGGCCCGCGTGTCCGCCCGGCGCTACCTGGAGCACTTCGTGGGCACCGGCAAGGCCGAGGTGCGGCTGCGGTACGGCGGGACCGGGCGGCCCGAACGCCTCTACGTCTGGCTGGGCTGACCCGCGCCCACCGGGCCCGGCTTGCGCACGAGCAGGTAGGCCTGCGGCGTCTTCTCCGAGCCGACCGGCTCGCGCTCCAGCCGCGTGTGCGGCACGAACCCGGCCTCGACGAGCCGGTCGAGCACCCGGTCGGGGTTCAGCCGGTAGACGTCCAGCTGCACGTCGTGCCCGTAGCCGTGCTCGATCCGCCGGACCTCGTCACCGACCTGGAACGCCATCAGCAGCAGGCCACCGGGCGCGAGGACGCGGTGGAACTCGGCGAACACCGCCGGGTGCAGGTCCCACGGCACGTGGATCACCGAGTACCAGCCCAGCGCGCCGCCCAGCGAGGCGTCCGGCAGGTCGAGGTCGAGCATGGAACCGACCTCGAACCGCACGTCCGGGTGGTCGCGGCGGGCCACCGCGACCATCTCCGGCGACAGGTCGATCCCGGACACGTCCACGCCGAGCCGCTTCAGGTGTCCGGAGATCCGGCCGGGACCGCAGCCGACGTCCGCCACCGGTCCGCGCACCAGCTCGGCGAACAACCCCAGCACCGCCCGGTCCGGCGGGTTCTGCGCCAGGTCGTCGCGCAGGTGGTCGGCGTAGCTGCGGGCGACGGTGTCGTAGGCGGTGCGGGTCATGGTCAGGAAGTCGGCCTCGGTCACGTGCCGGACCCTAATCCCAACCGCCGCCGCGCCGGCCGTGCTTCGTCTGCGCGCGGCGCTTCTTCTCCGCGATGCGGCGTTCCTTCGAGCCCTTGGTCGGCTTGGTCGCGCGGCGCACCGGCGGTGGTGCGGCGGCCGCGTCGCGCAGCATGCCCGCCAACCGCTCGCGGGCCGCCTGCCGGTTCTGCAACTGGGCCCGGTGCTCGCTGGCCGTCACCGTCAGCACGCCGTCCACCAGGCGCTTCTCCAGCCGGCCGAGCATCCGGGTGCGCAGCCACTCCGGCACCGACGGCGAGGCAGCCAGGTCGAAGCTCAGCTCGACCCGGCTGTCCGCCGTGTTCACGCCCTGGCCGCCGGGACCGGAGGACCGCGAGAAGCGCTCGCTCAGCTCGGCCGCCGGTATCACCAGCGTCCGGGTCACGGTCAGGTCCTCGGCCACCCCCACAGGTTAGAAGGTCAACCCCGGAACCGTCGCGAGCTTTACCAGCTCGTCCATGGTCAGCGGCTGGTCACCGACCGCACCGGGCGACCGGGTGTAGGGCCCGTTGCTGCGGTCCTCGATCCCGTTGGAGGACGCCATCACCGTGTTGCCGTCCGGCAGCTTCACGGTGACCGCGAAAGGCACGCCCGGGAAGTCCGGGGCGGACTCCACCTTGTACTCGCGTCCGTCGTCCGTGGTCCGCTGTTCGCACGTCGCGGTGCTCGACGTCGGGAAGCTCGACTCCTCGCAGCCCTTGTAGGCGTACCGGGACAGCCTCATCCACACCTGGACGCTCCCCCTGGCACCGAACATCTCGGCCCCGGCCTGGTAGGCGGAATCGGATGGCTCGAACTCCCAGTTGTCGGCCGTCGACCCCGGTGGACGGGGCACCGGGGTGAAGTCACCCGGGATCGCGCCGGACCCGCGCAGGATCCCGGTCAGCTCCGCCGCGTGCTCCGCCGTGGCGGGATAGGGGCTCGGGGGAAGCCCGATCGGGTCCGAAGGCGTGACGACGCGGGCCGGAGACGGCGTTGTGCTCACCTGCGCCGCGTCCGGACCTCCACCACCACCTCCGCCGGGCATCGTCACGATGGGCACGACCACCACGGCAGCCGCCGCGACCGCCGCCAAGCCCACGAGCGCGTAGCGGGTGGTGACCCCGCGCCTGCCCGCCTTGATCAACGCGAGCTTGTCGACGACCATCGGCGGCTCGTCGGCGAACGCGGTGGCCAGGACTTCTTTGATGTCGCTCATCGCTGCTCCTCCAGGACGTCGTGACCGAGAAGGTCGCGCAGCGCGGCCAAGCCCTTGGCCGACTGGCTCTTCACGGTCCCTTCGGTTCGACCGAGGAGGCGCGCGGTCTCCTTGACGCTCAGGTCCTCCCAGTAGCGCAGCACCACCGTCGCCCGCTGCCCCGCCGGTAACGACGCCAGGGCACGGCGCACGTCGAAGTCGGACGTGGCGTCGGGAACGCGCGTGTCCGGCACCTCGTCCACGACCGTCTCCCGACGCCGGAACGCCCGGCGCGAGTCGTCGATGGCCGCGCGGACCAGCACTTTCCGGGCGTAGGCATCGGGTGAGATGTCCCGCCTGACCCGCGGCCAGGCGACGTACAGCTTGGTCAGCGCCGTCTGCACCAGGTCTTCGGCGCGGTGCCAGTCACCGCACAGCAGGTACGCGGTCCTCCGCATCACCAGCGCGCGGGCGTCGACGTACTCGTCGAACTCACGATCGCGATCCACTCGGTCCCCCCTTCGGTCGCCGCTTAGTACGGATCGACGACCGCCGGGGGTTGCTGCCCGGAGCTAGAAGCGCGGGTGGTCCCCGGCCAGGGCGGCGCCGGGCTCGTCGGAGCGGACGACGTCACCCAGCACCCACGCGGGCACGTGGCGGGCGGTGAGCACGGCCAGGGCGCGGTCGACGTCCTCGGGGGCCACCACGGCCACCATGCCGACGCCCATGTTGAACGTCTTCTCCATCTCCTCGCGCTCCACCCGACCGCGCTGGGCGATCAGGGCGAACACGGGCGCGGGCGTCCACGTGCCGCGGTTCAGCTCCGCGCGCACGCCCGGGGGCAGCACGCGGGCCAGGTTCGCGGCCAGGCCACCGCCGGTGACGTGCGCGAACGTGCGCACCTCCGCCTCGGCGGCCAGCGCCAGGCAGTCCTTGGCGTAGATGCGGGTCGGCTCCAGCATCTCCTCACCGAGGGTGCGGCCGAACTCCTCGACGTGACCCTCCAGCGGCATCCGGGCGATGTCCAGCAGCACGTGCCGCGCCAAGGAGTACCCGTTCGAGTGCAGGCCGGAGGAGCCCATGGCGATCACCACGTCACCCGCGCGGACCCGGTCCGGGCCGAGCATGGCGGAGGCCTCGACCACGCCGACGCCCGTGCCGGAGATGTCGTAGTCGTTCGCGCCCATCAGGCCGGGGTGCTCGGCGGTCTCGCCGCCCAGCAACGCGCACCCGGCCAGCACGCAGCCCTCGGAGATGCCCTTGACCAGCGCCGCGACCTTGTCCGGCACGACCTGGCCGATCGCGATGTAGTCCTGCATGAACAGCGGTTCGGCACCGCACACGACCAGGTCGTCCACGACCATCGCGACCAGGTCGATGCCGACCGTGTCGTGCTTGTCCAACGCCTGCGCGACCGCGATCTTGGTGCCGACGCCGTCGGTCGAGGACGCGAGCACCGGCTCCTTCCAGCGGTCGAGCCTGAGCTGGAACAACCCCGCGAAGCCGCCGATGCCGCCGAGCACCTCGGGACGCTGCGCCTTCGCCGCCCACGGCTTGAGCTTCTCCACCGCCTCGTCGCCGGCTTCGATGCTTACTCCAGCTGCGGCGTAGGTCGCCTTCGCGCTGTCCGTCACGTCTCTGTGCTCCAACTTCAGGGCATCCACTAGTCCGGGTACCGCTTCTCGGGCCACCACGCCGCCCGCTCCACCGGCGCTCAGGGCCGTTGCAGGGCGTCCTCGGCACCGTACCCGGTCGGCAGGACGGGGGCGGCCGAGCCCGAGACGCCCCTGATCCCCTCGAGCAGGTGCTTGCCGATCAGCGCGTCGTCGGGCAGCGGGATCGGGTAGTCGCCGTCGAAGCACGCCGTGCACAGGCGCGTCTTGGGCTGCTCGCTGGCCGCGATCAGCTGCTCCAGCGACACGTAGCCCAACGAGTCCGCGCCCACCGAGCGGCGGATGCCGTCGGTGTCCAGGCCGTTCGCGATGAGCTCGGCCCGGGAGGCGAAGTCGATGCCGTAGAAGCACGGCCACTTCACCGGCGGCGACGCGATCCGCACGTGCACCTCCAGCGCACCGGCCTCGCGCAGCATCCGGACCAGGGCCCGCTGCGTGTTGCCGCGCACGATCGAGTCGTCCACCACGACCAGGCGCTTGCCGCGGATCACGTCCCGCAGCGGGTTCAGCTTCAGCCGGATGCCCAGCTGGCGGATCGTCTGCGACGGCTGGATGAAGGTGCGGCCGACGTAGGCGTTCTTCACCAGGCCGGAGCCGTAGGGGATGCCGCTGGCCTGGGCGTACCCGATGGCGGCGGGCGTGCCGGACTCGGGCACCGGGATGACCAGGTCGGCCTCCACCGGGTGCTCGACAGCGAGCCGGCGGCCGATCTCGACCCGGGTGGCGTGCACCGAGCGGCCGGCGATCGTGGTGTCCGGGCGGGCCAGGTAGACGTACTCGAAGATGCAGCCCTTGGGCTCGGGGTTCGCGAACCGGCTCGACCGCAGGCCGTTCTCGTCGATGGCGATCAGCTCGCCCGGCTCGACCTCCCGGACGAACGACGCGCCGACGATGTCCAGCGCCGCCGTCTCGCTCGCGACGACCCAGCCGCGCTCCAGCCGGCCCAGCACCAGCGGGCGCACGCCCTGCGGGTCGCGCGCCGCGTAGAGCGTCGACTCGTCGGAGAACGTGAGGCAGAACGCGCCGCGCAGCGTCGGCAGCAGCTGCATGGCCGCCTGCTCGATGCCGATGTCGGCGGCCTGCGCGGCGAGCAGGCCGCACACCAGGTCGGAGTCGGTGGTGGCGCCGTGACCGGTGTCCACGCCCACCTCGCGGGCCTTGGCCAGCAGCTCGGCGGTGTTCACCAGGTTGCCGTTGTGGCCCAGCGACAGGCCGGAGCCGGTGGCCGTGGTGCGGAACGTCGGTTGCGCGTTCTCCCACGTCGTGGAGCCGGTGGTCGAGTAGCGGCAGTGGCCGACGGCGACGTGGCCGCGCAGCGACTGGAGCACCTGCTCGTCGAACACCTGGCTGACCAGGCCGAGGTCCTTGAAGACCACCACCTGGCTGCCGTCGCCCACCGACATGCCCGCGGCTTCCTGGCCGCGGTGCTGGAGGGCGTACAGGCCGTAGTACGTGAGCTTGGCGACTTCTTCGC
Organism: Actinosynnema sp. NPDC023658; assembly: GCF_040639995.1. Classification (NCBI taxonomy): domain Bacteria; kingdom Bacillati; phylum Actinomycetota; class Actinomycetes; order Pseudonocardiales; family Pseudonocardiaceae; genus Actinosynnema; species Actinosynnema sp. NPDC023658. The sequence goes on from NZ_JBFAAX010000002.1 coordinate 31,907, forward strand.
CGGGTGCCCAGACGCCGAACACACCGCATTCTTCGCGGGGTTCACGTTCTTCCTGGGTTTCGGGGTCGGTGCGGCCGGTTGCGGAATGGTCGATGACCACCGAGTGCTCCCTAGCGACGAGGTCGGGCTGCACCACCGAGTGTAAGGCTGATGGGGGTGGTACTCGCCCCATCGAGCCCCCTCCGACGTGACCAAACGCACTCTCCGCGACCTCCGTGCGGCTCGTGCGGTGACCTGCGGCACCGGTTCCGCTCAGTCGAGCTTCACCGCGAACCAGAGCTGCTCGTCACCCGTGCGCTTGAGCGGCAGGCGACCCCACAGCCCGTAGTGGACGAGCTGCGCCTCGCCGGTGACCTGCAGGTCCGCCTCCTCGCCGGGCCAGGCCGCGCGCACCTCCGGCACCACGCCCGGCGCGAACGTCACCACCCACGACTCGGGCACGTCGGTGAGCTGGACGAGGACGGTGCCCTTGGCGGTCGGCGGCACGTCCGTGGCGTACTTGGCGGCGAGGAGGGTGGTCAACGCCTCGTCGATGCCGTCGACGGCGAAGTCCGCGTCGCCCACGACGAGCTCGCGCAGCGCCGCCTGGGCGTCCCAGCGGCGCAGGTCCAACTCGTGCGCGATGCGCCGGTGCCAGACCCACGCCAGGTCCGGCGCGGAGGGCGAGAACGTCCAGGCCGTGCGGTTGCCCGGGGTGGACGGCAGCAGCTCGGCGGCCTTGGCGAGCTGCTCGTCCAGGTACTCCAGCGGCACGACCCCGGCGGGCGGGTCGGGCAGGCGGAGCTGCACCGTGCTGCCGGTGCGCAGGTACTCCAGGGACGTCTCCAGGAACCTGCCGACGTGCAGGGTCAGGTCGGTGAACGTCCAGCCGGGGCAGCTGGGCACCTTGGCGGCGGGGTCCGCCTTCCCGACCGCCGCCCGGAACATCGCGGCCTGCGCGGTGAAGACCTCGGTCCACCGCTGGGTGGTCCAACCTCCTGGCACGTCCAGCCTCCCGCTCGGGTCGATCGGTGCGCCGGGTCGATCGGCGCGCGGCCATCGTGCCGCACGGGAACGCGTCCCGGCTCCGGATGACCGACCTTCCCCCGAACCGACGCAGGGACAGCCCGATCGGTGCCCTCGGATCGCGACAACCCCTCACTCCGCCACCTCACGCCCTGCCTCACGCCCCAACCTCGCGCCAACGCCCCACGCCACTACCTCACGCGGCGGCCAGCGTGCGCGGGCGGAGGACGCGAGCGGCAGGCAGGCGGCCGGGGCAGGCGGCCGGCGCGCACGGTGGACAGGCAGCCGGCAGGCAGCCGGGCAGGCGGCTGGCGGACCCACCGAGGTAGGCGGCCGGGCAGGCAGGCGGCGGACCCACCGGGGCAGGCGGCCGATGGATCCGCCGGGCAAGCGGGCGGCGGACGGTCAGGCGGGCGGTGGGCAGGCAGCCGGGTAGGCGGGCGCGGTCCGGGTCCGGCAGGCGCGGTCCGGCAGGCGCGGTCCGGGTCCGGCAGGGGCGGTCCGGCGGGCGGAGGGGCGGGCAGGTGGATCGGCAGCCCCTCCGGGCAGGCGGGTAGCGGGCGGGTAGGGCGGGCGCTCCTCTCGGGCGGTGGCGGGCGGTCGGTGGGGTGGGGCGGGTGGGGGTGGTCACCAGTGGCGGTTGCGGGCTTCGTTCCGGGCGGCGGCGTCCAGCCTCGCGGCGGCTTCCTCCCACCACCGGGCCAGGTCGCCCACCTGGAACTCCCAGGTAGCGGGGTCGGAGTCGTCGATGTCGGCGGCGGGCTGCGGGGCGATGGACTGCGGGACGGTGGACTGCGGGGCGGGGGTGTCGGCGGCGGAGTGGGTGTCGGTCGGCCAGGTGTGGGCGGGTTCGGGGTCGGTCGGCCAGGGATCGGTGGAGAGCAGGTCGGCGGGGTGCACGTCGGCCGGCCGGAAGTCGGTCGGCGGGAGGCCGGAGGGCTGGAAGGTCGTGGGATCGGAGTCGGAGAACTGCATGTGAGCGGGCTCCACGGAGGCGGGCTGGAGGTGCGCGGGCGAGGGGTGCGCGGGCCGGAGGTGCGCGAGATGGAGACGGGCGGGCCGGCGGTGCACGGGCCGGGGGTGGCGCGGCTGGAGGTAGGCGGTCCGGGGGCGGAAGGCGTGGCGGCCCGTGGGTTCGTCGAGGTAGCCGGTGAAACCGGGGTCGAGCGAGTCGGACCACAGGTCGAGCGGCGGCGCCGACCGCGACTCGGACCGTGACCCGGGTTGCGGCTCCGGCTGCGACGCAGGCGGCGACTCGGACTGCGACCCGGACTGCGACTCGGACTGCGGAGGCGACCACAGCTCGAACCTCGCCTCGGACCAGATGTCGGATCGGACCTCGGACAGCGGTGCCGGGCAGGACTCGGACCACGGCTCGGGCTGCGGTTCCACGTAGGGCTCCTGGGCGGCGGTGGGTCGGGTCGACCGGTCCGGCGCGGGGCGTGCGGACGGTCGGGCGGGGTGCGGGGACTGGGCCGTTCGGGTTGGTGGCCGGAGCGGGGTCCGCGGTCGCGTGCGCACCGCCCTCCGGCAGGGTTGGCCGGGCCCGGCGCGCGGCGGCACCGGGCCCAGTCGGAGCGCCCGGGCGATGCCGGTCGCGATCGAGAACTTCCAGCTCTGCCACAGGTTCTGCCCGGACGAGAGGGCGCGGTGACGACCCCGGGAGCGCGGTCGGGTGAGGAGTTCGACCAGGTGTTCACCGACCCACGCCACGAACACCCGGAACTCGCGGTAGGTCACGGTCTTGGGCGTCGGCAGTAAAAGTGTCATGTGTTAATGGTCGAACTGCTGTTCGACGTCGGCAAGATCACCTTCGGGTGATCACTACCGGGGGTGTTTTTTCACCTGTTTGACCCGCGGGGCGGGGGAACCGAACGTGAGGGAACCGCGTCGCAGTGCCAGCGGTGGCGGCACGAAGGGTGGGCAATCGTGTTCGGTGTGCGACCAGAGACGTTGCGCGAGGCGTCGAAGCAGTTCCACGACGGTGCGGACGCGACCGGCGACGGCGCCGAGATGATCTCCATGCTGAGGTTGGACGCCCAGGCGCTGGGGCAGGTCCCCGCGGCGGCGGAGTTCGTCGACGCGCTGGCCCGCTGGTCCGGCGAGCAGTCGGACGACCTGCGCCGCGGCAGCGCCTGGTACCGCGACACCGGTGACGGCCTCAACGAGAACGCCGACTCCTACCAGCGCGCGGACGACGACTCGACCAGCTCGTTCCGCGGCATCGAAGGGGGCCTTGCGTGAGCTACACCGACCCCGAGGTCCTGTACGGGCAGCTCGCCGCCGGTGACGCCGGCCGGGTCGCGGCCGCCGCCGACCCCATCACCGGTGCGATGAGCGCCGTCAGCCGCGCGGGCCAGTCCGTGTCCGCCGGCGGCAGCACGGCGACCTCGACCTGGCAGGGCGACGCGGCGGCGAAGTTCGGCGCCCGCGCCGAGCTGTCCACGCGGTCCGCGTCCGTGGCCGGTGAACGGCTGGCCGCCGGCGCGGACATCGTGCGGGCCGCCTCACGCGCCTACACCCAGATGCGCGGCAGCGCCGACCAGCTGATCGACTTCTGGCGCGGTCGCTCGCCCGCGCTGGACGAGGTGCAGACCCGCGAGCTGGCCAACCGCGTCAACGAGCAGCTGAACAACGTCAGGACCGGTTACGAGCGCGTCCTGCGCTCCTACGCCGGCGCGCTCGCCCAGGTCCGCCCCGGTTTCGAGGAGACGGCGGGCCGGGACGCCGGCTGGAACACCGCCGTCGCGGCCCTGCGCACCACCGCCGCCGTGCCCGGTCCCGGCGCGGACCCCAAGCAGGTCGCCGCCTGGTGGAAGTCGCTGACCAAGGAGCAGCAGGACGAGCTGCTGCGCACGAGGTTCCAGGAGCTGGGCCGACTCCGCGGCCTGCCGTCGGGCGTCCTCGACCAGGCCAACCGGATGCGCATCGCGGACGACGCCCAGCGCTTCGGCGCGCAGCGCGACCAGCTCGACGCGCAGATGGCCGCGCGGGCCCGGGAGCTGGGGCTCGACCCGTCCAGGTCCGAGGACATGACAAAGCTGCTCAACGACGAGCAGTACGCGTCGCTCAACGAGCAGCGCCAGGAAGCCGCCACCAAGGCCGAGAACGCGCAGAAGGCCCAGGGCAGCCTGGAGGACGCCGAGAAGATCGCTGCCCAGAAGGGCTGGGACGCGAGCGACGTCCGCGTGCTGGCCTACGACCCGTACGGCCCGCGCGGCGACGGCGGCATGGCCGTCGCGTACGGCGACCCGGACAACGCGGCCAACCTGGCGGTCTGCGTGCCCGGCACCGGTTCCGACCTGGGCGGCTTCGGCCTCGACCAGGCGGCGAACCTGCGCGAGCAGATGGGCGCGAAGGGCAACGCCACCATCCAGTGGCTCGGCTACGACGCGCCCGGTTGGGCGCCCGGCGAGGTCGACAACCCGGCGCAGGCCCGCGAGGGCGGTGCGAACCTCGTCGCCGACGTCGACGGCTACCGCGCCGCCGCCGAGGCCGCGGGCCACGACCCGCACGTGACCGTGATCGGCCACTCCTACGGCTCCACCACGGTCGGCTACGCGGGCATGAACGGCCTGGCGGCGGACGACATCGCGTTCGTCGGCTCGCCCGGTGTCGGCGCGTCGAACGTCGACCAGCTCTCGGCCGGCCCCGGCCACGTGTACGTCGGCGCGACCGAGCACGACCCGGTCGTGCAGGGCACCAGTTCCGACTGGTTCACCGAGGACGGCTCGTCGATCGGGCCGTACGACGACCGGTTCGGCGCCAAGGCCTTCGGCACCACCGACGGCACGTCCGCGCTGGGCGCGCACTCCCAGTACTACGCCAAGGGCTCCGAGTCGGTGGACAACCTGGCCCGGATCGCGACCGGCGACGGCGGCTCGGTGTCCGGCCAGGAGTGGGACGAGCGCCCGCTCGGCCCGTCGCTGCCCGGGTCGCACGTGCCCGGCGTCGGGCCGGTGGTGGACTTCGTCGGCGGCACGGCCGTCGGCGCGGCGGACCTCGTGGTCGACGCCGGGACCGGCCTCTACAACGCCGGTCGCGACGCGTGGAACGGCAACTGGTCCGAGGCGGGCACCGGCCTGCTCGACACGGGCAAGGAGATCGTCAACGACACCGTGGACGTCGTGGTCGGCGGCGTCGGTGACGTGGTCGAGCTCGGTCGCGACGCGGTGGAGGGCGTCGGCAAGGTCTGGGACAAGACCGTCGGGTCGTGGTTCTGAGCCAACGGTGAGCCGGAGCCGCCAGGGGGCGGGCCCGGTCCTAGGCCGCCCGGCAGGGACCGACGGTCGTCTCCGCGCCCAGGCCGTCGACGTTGTTGGACTCGACCTGGCGGACCTTGCAGGTCACCACGTCACCGACCGCGATGCCGGCCGGGAACTGGTCGACGTCCGCGCCCGCGGTGTCCAGCGACACCAGGCCCTTGGGGTCGTCCTGGTCGAGCGCGAGCACCACGTACGCCGGTGACGTGTGCCCGGGGGTCACCTCGTGCTCGGGGTTGATCCTGGTGACCTTGAACCGGACGTCTTCCTCCCACTCGCTGCCGCAACCGACGAGGAGAGCCCCGACCGCGAGCACGGCGACACACGCCTTGAGCGCCTTCACGCGATCGAGCTTAGCCAGTGGTCGCGCACCGATCCCGGCTTTCGCCGCTCACCGCTCGAAGCGCAGCACGGGGAGCAGCGCCGAGAGATCGGCCCGGCTGCCGGACGCGGTGACCCTGGCCTCCCGCACCGCCTCGTCCCACCCGAGGTCGCCCACGGCCAGCTCCAGCCACGTGCGCGGGTCGGTCTCGACGACGTTCGGCGGCGTGCCGCGGGTGTGCCGGGGGCCCGCCACGCACTGCACGGCGGCGAACGGCGGCACCCGCACCTCCACGCTGCGGCCCGGCGCGACCTGCTCCAGCGTCCGCAGGCTCAGCCGCACCGCCGCGGCCAGGACCGGGCGTTCGGGCTGCTCAGCGGCGCCGGCGAGCCAGGGCAGCACGGCCTCGACGGCGGCACGCAGCTCACGGGGGTCAACGGGCTTCGACGGCACGCGCCAAGGTTAACGCCAACCACGCCGCGGTCACCGTCCACTGTGGACGACCGGCGTGCGGCGCGCGGTCAGATCCGGGCGGAGCGCACCGCTTCGGCCAGCAGCTCCTCGACCTGGTGCGCGAGCCGGCGCGAGTCGGTCGGGCTGAACGTGCTCCACGGCACCGACCCGTTCGACGCCCGCCGTTGCTGCAGGTAGCGGCCTTCCTCGGTGTCGAAGAACGCGACCACCCGGTCCGGTCGGCACCGCTTGCCGTACTTGTCCCGGGCCGCCGCGCCGAAGTTCCCGGTGTGCACGAGGCCGGTGAACATCTTCACCAGCGTGGCGGCGTCCTCCTGTCGCACGCCGTGCGCGCGCAGCGAGTTCTCCAGGCTCTTGGGCGAGCCGTCGGACTTCTTGACCGCGGCCTCCAGGTCCGCGCTGGGCATGGTCACCGAGTGGCCGGTGCCCGCCGGGTGCGCGGGCAGCGCGCCCACGACGGCCGACGGCAGGCCGCTGCCCGCCGCGCGCCGGAACGTGAGCCGGTTGTCGGTCAGGGTGGCCACCGCGCCGTCGTCGCCGTTGGCCACGGCCAGCACCCGCACGCTCTTGCCGACCCACACCCGGCCGTCGACCTCGCGCTCAGGCCTGTTGAACAGCCGCAGCAGGTGGTCCAGCTCGGGGTGCAGCCCGGTCGGGCCGCCGAGCCCGCGCGCGGCGACGTCGTGCCAGACGCGCCGTTCCAGCTCGGCGCGCTCCCGGTGGGTCCTGCCCGGCGAGGGCACCTTGATGACCAGCGGCATCTGGCCGAGGTCGAGGCGCTCCCAGAGCACGTCGAACTCCTCGGCGGAAAGCTCGACCGGCTCCCGCTCCGCGGGCCCCCCGAAATACGTCACCGACTCCCCGTCCCTGGAGACCGGACACGGGCCCGCGCCGAAGTCGACGCGGGCCCGTGCACCGGACGATCACTACTGCGGCGTCTCGCCGATCACCGGCGGCGCGACGAGCCGGTCGTCACCGAACACGTCGGTGGTCTCGACCAGGTAGTCGGCTGCCTTGTGCTCGATGTCGTCCTCGCCGTCGCCGCCCTGCGCGCCGGCCGCCCCACCGGGCATGCCCGCACCCGCACGACCACCGGCGCCCGGAGCACCCGGACGGCCGCCCGCACCGGGACCACCCGCGCCGGGACGACCCGCGCCGGGACCGAAGCCACCGGCACCGGGGACGCCGCCGCGACCGGGCGCCACGCCCGTCGGGTGGCTACCACCGGGACCACCGGCGCCGGGCACACCCGAGCCGGGCAGACCACCCGCACCGGGCATCCCGGGACGCATCCCGCCGGGACCGTGGGCGTTCGGACCACCGGGGGCACCCGGCATGCCGGGCACCCGGCCGGTCGGCAGGCCCGGTCGCTGACCGCCGGGGCCCGTGGGGACCCGGGGCGGGAACTGCGGGCCGTTGCCCGGAGGCCGCGGCGGGGTCCAGCCGGGAGGCAGCGGCGGGGTGCCGATGGGCGGCCTGACGGGCGTGTTCACCGGGGGGTTCACCGGCGGGTTGACCGGAGGCGGCGTCGGCGTCGGCGTGCCGACGGGCGGCGGGGCCCAGGACGTGTTCGTGGTGCCGCCGGTCGTGGGCAGCTGGGTCGGCTGCGGGACCGGCGTGCCGGTCGGCGGCGGCGTCCACGACGGCTGCGTCGTGCCGCCGCCCTGGCTCGGCGCCGTCCACGACGGGGTGGTGTTGTAGTTCGCGCTGGAGTTGTTGTACTCGCCCGCACCGGCCGGCGGCGGGGTGTCGATCACGACCTGCGGCGGCGGGACGAACTTGCCCAGCGTGTCGGCGTTCCACTCGCTGCTGGACTGGTAGTTGTTCATCACCTCGACGGCCTTGGCCTCGGCGTTGTCCTGCGCCGCTTCCTGCCGCTCGTGGTCCTCCTGCTGCTGGATGACGTGCATCATCCCGATCGGACCGGTGAGCCCACCGACGATCTTGTCGCCCAGGGACGGCGCCTCGGTGGTCACCGCCAACGGCTCGGGCATCTCCTTGCGGGCGTTGGCGATGTAGTCCGCCTGGAGCTGCGCGGAGGTCTCCATCGTGCCGGAACCCTGCTGGGCGTCCGACGCCCACGCCGCGAGGGGGGACAGCGAGGCCGTCGTCGTGTCGGCCGTCTCGCCCTCCCAGCTCGCGCCCAGCTTGCCCAGGCCGTCCTGGATGGAGGTGTCGATCTCGCCCAGTGCCTCGGACAGCGACTTCCACGAGTCCTCGAGCGGTCGGGACGCGGCGACGCCCGGGCCCTCGTTGATCATGCGGTGGAGATCGGGGTGGGCATACCCGCGCCAGCGGTGGTCACCCATCGTGCTCGCCCCCCTCGGGTGCGTAGGTCAGCAGGTCAGCCGTTGTTGATGCGTCCCCAGGACGCGGTGTTGTCGCCTTCGACCCGCCGGTAGTCGGCCTCGATGGCGGTGAGCTGGTCGACCACGCCCTTGAGCTGGTCGCGGTACGCCTTGAGGGCCGTGAGCCCCGCCGAGTCGCCGGCCTCGAACGTGTCCCGGTTGAACCGGTCGGCGGTCTCCGAGCTCACCGGGTCACCAGCCCACGGCTGAGCCTTGAGTTCGGCGACCGCGCGCTGCAGCTTGAGTTCCAGCTTCTCCAACGCGTCCGAGAACACCTTGCGCGCGTCAGGGATCGCTGAGGGCTCGATGCTCAGCTTCCGCTGCGCCCCGGCGTAGTCGGGAAGCGTCGTCGGCGTCGATCCCCCGCCACCACCATCCGCGATGAACACGGCACACCCCTCCTCAGTGCTGCACATACCCCAGCGTGTGCATCTGGGACGACTCTAGCTCTGATGTATGACGGAGGTGAGCGGTTCCCTCTGCAAAGGGTGTAGTTCCGCTCATTCCTATTTGCTCACGAGGTTGGCCACGACCGCGTCGGCCACCGGCTGGACGAGTCGGCACAGGGTCTTCACGTCCGTGTCACCGAGGCTGAACGCCTGGACGTCGACCAACTGGCCGTCGGAGACGTCGATGTCCACTGAGCACGCCAGGCCCAGCGCCGTGGTGGACTCGACCAGCACGGCAGGGAAGCCACCGACCTCCAACTTCGTCACGTCGGGCCGCGGCGAGTCCGTGTAGGTCCCGATGCCCTTCGTGCTGTCGAGGTAGATGGCGATGGAGTGCTTGCGGTCCTCGCGGTTCATGGCGCACCCCGGCTTGCCCGGCTGGTCATCCTTCTGCGGCGGGCGGTTCAGGCCGAACTGGGTGCGCTGGGCGTCGGTCAGCAGGGCGCACGGGTCCACGCCCTCGACGTTGATCGTCTTCGGGCGCCGGGACGGCTCCTCGGAGGCCGAGGTCGGCGCGCTCGTCGCGGACGTCCGCCCGGCGGCGGCGGAGGTCGTGGTCGCACCGGAGGCGGACCCGTCCGTGGGTTGCGAGCAGCCCGCGAGCAGGGCCAGGGCGGCGATGAGCGGCACGGCACGACGCATGTGGTCCAACGTATCGGATCAGCAGTCGGCGTAACGGCAGTTCACGACAGCCGGCCGCTCGACCGGCCGACCGGCGTCGATCGACCACGCCAGCCGCACGTACTGGGCGTGCGTCCAGGCCAGCGGCGTGGCCGAGGTGGTGCCGCGGCCCTCCCACACCTGCTCGGGCAGCATCCCGCCGTCGTTGGCGGTGGACGCGATGTCGGCCAGCCGGCGGCGCGCGCCGTCGACGTCACCGGCCAGCAGCTCGTACTCGCCGCGCTCACCGGCGAAGATCGGCCACAGCCTGCCGTACGTGCGGCCCTGGCCGATGTTCCACGGTCCGCCGTCGGCGCGTTCGCCGTAGCCGTCGCCGTTGTAGCGGTGCCAGAACCGGTCCACGCCCAACTGCTCGTCGACGACCTTCACGGTGTTGCGGACGACCGGGTCGTCGTGCGGCCGGACGCCCAGCCGCACCAGCTCCAGGAAGCTCGGGTCCACGGCGGCGCGCTGGTCGATCGCGGTCGGGTGGTTGTCGCCCGGGTTGTAGGTGGTGCCCGCGTTCGGCTGCCCGTCCTTGGTGAGCCGCAGGTAGTACGGGTCGGGCGAGAACGGGCCGGTGGTGGTGACGGTCCAGCCCTCCAGCCGGCGCTCCCAGTCGTCGGCCACGGCGAGGTACCCGTCGGCACGAGGGTCGCCCGCCCGGTGCAGCAGGTCGGCCAGGCACACCAGGCCGGCGATCTCGGCGGCGATCGTGCCGGGCGAGTAGCCGCTCTGGTTCTCCCACCGCTCCTGCGGGGTGGACGGCGCGTCCGGCTGGGCGATCATGAAGTCGGCGGCCGCGACCAGCTTGTCCACTGTGGACCGGTCCGCGCGGCCGAGCAGCCAGGCCAGCAGCATCGGCGCGGCCTGCTCGTCCTGCTGGACGTTGGTCCAGTACGGCTCGCCGTCCACCCTCGTGTTCTGCGGCAGGTGGCCGTCGGCCTGCTGCTGCACGTCGAGCATGAAGTCGAGCGCGCGCTCGGCCGCCGCACGGTCGCCGGCCGCGAGCATCGCACTGGCCACCTGGTACAGGTCGCGCGGCCAGACCAGGGCGTACGAGCCGAACTCCGGGGCGATCGTGCGGTCGAAGCCGAACGCCCACGGGAAGCTCGGTGAGGCCACGAACGCGCCGGGGTGCCGCTTGTCCTCGGTCGCCGCCATCACCATCAGGGACGTGTCGTAGAGGTGGCCGTCGGCGCTCTTCGGGCGCTTGAGCCCCTTCAGGTAGTCGTTCCAGCCCCGGTCGTACCGCAGGGCGTGCCGCGGGAAGCCCTCGACCAGGGACTGCCGCGCCGTCGTGAGCGCCTCGTCGACGCGGGCGCCGAAGCCCAGCGCCAGCGTGGTGCTCCGGTCGTGCACGCCGTCCACGCGCAACGCGCCGGTCTGGATGACGTTGCCCTCGGTGGAGCCGAGCGGCTTGATCGGCTCGTCCGCGACCAGGGCGCTCGCGGACTGGGCGTCGTGGGCGAGCAGCGCTTCGGGGTGCTCGACGGCCGAGTCGTCGTCGCCGTCGCGGGACAGGTTCGGGTCGAGCACGACCCGCACGTCCACCGGCCGTTCGGCGCGCAGCCGCAGGTCGGCCAGCACGGTCGGCCGTCCCGGGTCGGTGGTGTAGGTGATGGTGGCCTGCCAGTCGTGGCCCTGGAACGTCTGCCGGTAGCGCAGCCGGCCCACCGGTTCGGTGCGGCCCTCGGCCGTGCGGCCGTCGACGACCAACCGCAGGTCACGGGTCGCCGGCGTGCTCAGGTCGGGGTAGAAGACCTCGGTGAGGCCGGTGCGGCCGAGGGTGAACCAGACCGGGCTCGTGGCCTGGCGGGCCGTGCCGAACCCCTGTTTGTCGGCCGGTGCGTAGGTGGCAGGAGGACCGGGGACGGTCAACGCGCTCGCCAGCAGCACCGCGACTAAAGGGGTCATGTCCGATGGGGTGCGCAACGACGCGCGCGGTCAAACGCGGGTACGTAGGGTCGGCGGGGTGGGAGACACGGGACCTGGACGGATCGAGGACTACGCGCTGCTGTCGGACCTGCGGACGGCGGCTCTGGTGGGGCGGGACGGGTCGATCGACTGGCTGTGCATGCCGCGGTTCGACTCGCCGTCGTGCTTCTCGCGGCTGCTGGGCACCGAGGACGACGGGCACTGGCGGATCGCGCCGACCGGCGAGGTGCTGTCGGTGCGGCGGTCCTACCGGAACGGCAGCCTGGTGCTGGAGACGGAGTTCGAGACCGTCGACGGCGTCGTGCGGCTGATCGACACCATGCCGCCCGAGCAGGACGACTGGGACGCCGACACGCGCGTGGTGCGGGTGCTGGAGGGCGTATCCGGGCAGGTCGAGGTGGAGTTGCGGTGGGTGCTGCGGTTCGCCTACGCCGACTCGGTGCCGTGGGTGCGGCGCGGTGAGCGGGACGGGCAGGAGTGCATCGTCGCGCTCGCTGGCCCGTCCGCCGTCGCGCTGTACGGCGACCGGCTGCCCTACCGGGTGCACGGTCAGCGCGCGCACGAGGCGGTGTTCACCGTCTCGGCGGGCGAGCGGTTGTCGTGGGTGATGGAGTTCGCGTACTCGCCCGACGAGCCGCCCGCGCCGGTGGACGCGACCGGCGAGGTGGCGCGGTCCGAGGCGTTCTGGCTGGCCTGGTCGTCCAGGATCGACTACGACGGGCCGCACGCGGAGGTCGTGCGGCGGTCGCTGATCACGTTGAAGGGCCTGTCGTACGCGCCGACCGGCGGGATCGTGGCCGCGCCGACCACGTCGCTGCCCGAGACGTTCGGCGGCGAGCGCAACTGGGACTACCGGTACTGCTGGCTGCGCGACGCCACGTTCACGTTGCTGGCGCTGGACAACTTCGGCTGCACGGGCGAGGCGGCGGCGTGGCGGAAGTGGCTGCTGCGGGCCGTCGCGGGCGACCCGGCCGACCTGCAGATCATGTACGGCATCGGCGGTGAGCGGCACCTGGTCGAGTGGGAGGTCGACTGGCTGCCGGGGTACCGGGGCGCGCGGCCGGTGCGGGTCGGCAACGCGGCCTACCGGCAGCTCCAGCTGGACGTGTACGGCGAGGTCATGGACGCGCTGCACCTGGCGCGGGAGCGCGGGCTGGGCGAGACGCCGGACTCGTGGGCCATGCAGCGCGGCATGCTGCGGCACCTGGAGAAGGTGTGGGAGCAGCCGGACAAGGGCCTGTGGGAGGTGCGCGGGCCGGACCGGCACTTCACCCACTCCCGGGTGATGTTGTGGGTGGCGTTCGACCGGGCGGTGCGGGCGGTGGAGGAGTTCGACCTGCCCGGTCCGGTGGAGCGGTGGCGCGAGCTGCGCGAGACCGTGCACGCCGAGGTGCTGGCGAAGGGCTGGAACGCGTCGGTGAACGCGTTCACCCAGTACTACGGCGGCACGGAGCTGGACGCGGCCACGCTGCTGATCCCGGCGGTCGGGTTCCTGCCCGGCGACGACCCGCGCGTGCTCGGCACCCTGGAGGCGATCTCGCGGGAGCTCAAGCACGGCGACCTGATCGACCGGTACGGGACGTCGCACGGCGAGTCCGAAGTGGACGGGTTGGCCGGTGTGGAGGGAAGCTTCCTGGCGTGCTCGTTCTGGTACGTCGACGCGCTGGCGTTGGCGGGACGACGCGAGGAGGCGCTGGCGATGTACGACCGGCTCGTGGACCTGTGCAACGACGTGGGCCTGTTGGCCGAGGAGTACGACGCGGGCACCGGGCGGATGTGCGGCAACTTCCCGCAGGCGTTCAGCCACCTGGCGCTGGTCAACAGCGCGGCGGTGCTGTTCGGCGGCCACACCCGCGACGAGCGCCACCGCGGCGGTGCGGCGTGAGGGCCGCGGAGGTCGTCCCCGGCGAGCCGGGCGCGTCGCGGGTGGTCGACCGCGAGGTCGTTCCGGTCGCGGGCGAGCTGCTGGTGGAAGGGCTGCTGGCGGGCCTGTGCGGCACCGACGTGGAGATCATCCGCGACGGTTTCGGCTCGCTGCCGCCGGGGCGGGACCACATCGTGCCGTTCCACGAGTCCCTGGGCCGGGTGCTCGACAGCCCGTCGCCGGACTTCGCGCCCGGCGACCTGGTCGTCGGCGTGGTGCGCCGACCCGACCCGGAGCCGTGCCCGGCCTGCGCGGTGGACGCGTGGGACTTCTGCCGCAACGGCCGGTACACCGAGCGCGGCATCAAGGAGCTCGACGGCTACGGGATGCAGCGCTGGACCGTGCCGCCGAAGTTCGCGGTCAAGCTGGACCCGGCGCTGGGCGACGCGGGCGTGCTCACCGAGCCCGCGTCGGTGGTGGCGAAGGCGTGGGCGCAGGTCGAGGCCGTCGCGACGCGGACCCACCTGCCGGTGCGGTCGGCGCTGATCACCGGCGCGGGGCCGATCGGCCTGCTGGCGGCGCTGCTCGGCGTGCAGCGGGGCCTGGAGGTGCACGTGGTCGACCGGGTCACCGACGGCCGCAAGCCCGACCTCGTGACCACGCTCGGCGCGACCTACTACCCGGACCTGGCCAAGGTCACCGCGGACGTGGACGTCGCCATCGAGTGCACCGGCGTCGCGCCCCTGATCTGGGAGTGCGCCCGCCGCGCGTCCGTCACGGTCCTGGCGGGCCTGTCCGGCGACCACGACCCCGTGCCGCTGGACCCCAGGGTGTTCGACGGCATCGTGATGGGCAACAAGGCGGTCGTCGGCACGGTCAACGCGGGCCTGCCCGACTACGTCGCCGCCGCCGAGGCCCTGGCCGGCGCCAGCCGCCCGTGGCTGAACGGCCTGATCACCCGCCGCGTCCCGCTCGACCGCTTCACCGACGCGCTGGAGAAGGAGGAGGACGACGTGAAGGTGGTCGTCGACCTGGCGTAGCGGACGTGCCCGGCCGCGCCCGCCGTCGCCGGGTGCACCGGGCCGGTCCGGTCTAGCGGCGCAGCAGCTCGTCGATCTCCTCGGGCTTCATCGGCTTGGCGAAGAACCAGCCCTGGCCGGTGTCGCAGCCGATCCGGTGCAGGCGCTTGGCCTGCGCCGGGGTCTCCACGCCCTCCGCGGTGACGCCCAGTTGCAGCGCGTGGGCCAGCTGGACCAGCGTGGACACGATCTGGGCGTCCACCGCGTCCTCCTCGTCGGCCGCCCGCAGGCCCTCCATGAACGAGCCCGCGATCTTCAGCTCGTGCACCGGCAGGTGCTTGAGGTAGGCGAGGTTCGAGTAGCCCGTGCCGAAGTCGTCGATCGCGATCCGCACGCCCATGTCCGACAGCGCCCGCAAGGCCTCCAGCGGCTCGTCGGCGGTGCCCATGATCGCGCTCTCGGTCAGCTCCAGCTGCAGGTGGTGCGGCGGCAGGGCGCACTCGTCCAGGATCCGCTTCACGTCCCGCACCAGCTCCGGGTCGCGGGACTGCCGCACGGCCAGGTTGACGCTGACGAACGGCGCGGACTCGCCGAACTCCTGCAGCCACCGCCGCGCCTGCTCGCACGCCCGCCGCAGCACCCACCGGCCGAGCGGGACGATCAGCCCGGTCTCCTCGGCCAGCTCGATGAACCGGTCCGGCGCGAGCCGCCCGAACTCGGGGTGCTGCCAGCGCACCAGGGCCTCCACGCCCACCACGGTGCTGTCCTCCAGCCGCACCAGCGGCTGGTAGTCGACGTAGAACTCGTCGCGCTCCAACGCCGCGGGCATCGTCGCGGACAGGGTGAACCGCGCGACCTCCTTGGCGTTGCGCTCCGGGTTGTACAGCGCCCACCGCGACTTGCCGTCGGCCTTCGCCCAGTACAGCGTGATGTCCGCGTCGCGCATCAGGTCGGCGGCCGTGGTGCCGGACAGCGCCCGCTCCACGATGCCGATCGACGCCGACACGGTCAGCTCGTGCCCGCCGATCCGGATCGGTGACTCCAGCTCGCGCAGCACCCGGTCCGCGACGTCGACGATGTCCTGCGTGTCCTGCGAGCCCTCGACCAGGATGACGAACTCGTCGCCACCCATCCGGGCGACGAGCTTGCCCTCGCCGGACACCGAGAGGTCCAGCCGCCGCCCGACCTCGACCAGCAGCTGGTCACCGATGTCGTGGCCGAGGCTGTCGTTGATCACCTTGAACCCGTCGAGGTCCAGGTAGCACAGGCCGGCGCGGTGGCGGGCCCGGTTGTTGAACACCCGGCCGAGGCGCTCCAGGAACAGCGCGCGGTTCGGCAGGCCGGTCAGCGGGTCGTGCAACGCCTGGTAGCGCAGCCGGTTCTGCAGCAGGTGGCGGTCGGTGACGTCCTCGATCATCGCGACCTGGTACTGCGGGTCGCCGTGGTCGTCGCGCACCAGCGACAGCGTCAGGTGGGTCCACACCTGCTCGCCGTCGGCCCGGCGGAACCGCTTCTCCGCCCGGTAGTGGTCGCACTCGCCCGCGGTGAGCTGGTCGTACAGCCGCCAGACGCTGCCGCCGTCCTCCGGGTGCATGAGGTCGCGGATGTTGTACTGCCGCATCTCCTCGACGCTGAACCCGAGCATGTCCTGCAACGCCTGGTTCACGTCCAGGATGCGGCCCTCGATGTCCGCGATGCCGATGCCGATCGCGGCCTCGGTGAACATCGCGCGGAACCGCGCCTCGGACGCGCGCAACGCGGCTTCGGCCTGGTCACGGGCGTCCAGCACGGCCGCGCGGATCGCCTCCTGCTCGGCCAGCGTCCGCTCGCGCAGGGCACGGGCGTACCCGGCGGCCAGCGCGCCCTGCAACGCCGCCAGGCGGGAGCGCATCAGCTCGTCGGGCTGGATGCCCAGCTCCCCGAGCAGGTCGTCACCGAGCAGCTGCACCGTGCGGCCCAGCGTGTCGGTGCCGGTGAAGTGCGCCTCGACCAGGCGGGCGCCGATCTCGTAGCCGGGCGCGGTGCGGAACGGGCTGGCGTGCAGCGCGTGGACCAGCACCTCGGTCAGCGCCTGGAGGTGCTCAGCGACCTCGGCCCTGGTCATGGGGACGTAGCTGCTGCCGATGACCGCGGTGGCCCAGGTGCGGGCGAAGGACTCCGCCCCGGCCAGTACGGCGGGGTCGAGGTTCGATCGGCCCGGTGCTGCCACCCGATGGTCAACCTGTTCCGTCATGTCCGTCGGCCTACCGCCACAACCCAGAGGATACGACCGGTTGCCACGCGGGGTCGACAACCAGGCCGACGCCGCGACGCGCCGCGCGGCCGTCCATCAGGCCTTCCGCCCGACGCCGCCGAAGCTGATGAACCGCGCGGCGTCCTCGTCCACGTCGTCCGGCGACTCGGGCCGCCACAGCGGCAGCCGCGCCACACCCGGTTCGACCAGGTCGAACCCCTCGAACAGGGCCTGCACCTCGTGCTTGCGCCGGAAGCACATCTCGCTGACGCCGCGGTTGTAGACCTGCTTCGCGTCGTCCCACGCCGGGTCCCAGTCGCCCTCCTCGTACCCGGCGTGCGAAATGGTGAGGTAGCTGCCGTCCGGCAGGGCGTCGCGGTAGTCGGCCACGATGCCCCGCGGGTCCTCGGAGTCGGGCACGAAGTGCAGCAGGGCGATCATCAGCACGCCGATCGGTTGGCTGAAGTCCAGCAGCTCCTGCACCTCGGGCGACTTCAGCACCTGCTTGGCGTCGCGCACGTCCGCCTGCAGCACGCTGACCAGCTCGTTCCCGGTCAGGATGGCCCGGCTGTGGGCGACCGCGACGGCGTCCACGTCGACGTAGACGACGCGCGCGCCCGGGTCGGTGGCCTGCGCGATCTCGTGCACGTTGCCGACGGTGGGGATGCCGGAGCCCAGGTCGAGGAACTGGCGGATGCCCTGCGCCAGCAGGAACCGCACGGCGCGGCGCAGGAACGCCCGGTGGTTGAGCACGATGGACTTGATCACCGGCACGTCCGCGAGGACCTTGTCCGCGACGGCCCTGTCGATCGCGAAGTTGTGCGCGCCGCCCAGCCAGTAGTCGTAGACCCGCGCGATGCTCGGTCGGGCCAGGTCGACGTCCACCGGTGCCCAGTTGGGCCGCTCCCCGCTGTCCACCCGGATGCTCTCCTCTGACGTGATCGTGTCCCACCGTTGCGGTGACACGCACATCATGGGCCAATCCGGTGAGTTAGCACACCGCCGGTTCGGCTCCGAGTTCGGAAACGACCTCCCCCGAGCTGATCACCCGGAAGAATGACCGCCTTGTGAAGTACCTGTGGATCGCGGGCGCGGTCGTCGTGGTGGTGGCCGTCGTGCTGCTCCTCGTGCAGCACCGGCGCGCGAGCAGCCTCCTGGTGCCGACGCTGACCGGGTCCGTCGGCGTGTTCCTGCTGGTCGCGGGCTGGTTGTTCGCGGTCGACACCGGCACGCCGAAGAACGAGGCGATCAAGACCGGCGGCCTCGCGGGCGGCGCGGTCGTCGCCCTGTACGCGCTGTGGCTCAACGACCGGCGGCGGCGCACGGACGAGGAGCGGCAGAAGATCGAGTCCGATCGGCACGGGTTGGACAGCGCCCGCGCCGAACACGACCGGTCGAGGGTCGCGGACGAGAGGTTCGCTCGATCGGTCGAACTGCTCGGCCACGACGCGGAGCAGGTGCGGGTGGGCGCGATGCACGCCCTGGCCGGCCTGGCGCGGTCGCGGGCCGAGTACACCCAGACCGTGCTCGACGTGCTGTGCGCCTACCTGCGGCGGCCGTTCGACGACGAGCGCGACGACCCTGGCGACGAGCCCGGGCACCGCGACCGGCACGAGCACCGCGACGAGCGCGAACTGGAGGTCCGCCTCACCGCGCAACGGCTGGTCGCGGACCTGCTGCCGCGCGCCGGCGAGGAGGGCGCCCCGCACTACAACCTGGACCTGACCAGGGCCTACCTGGAGTACTTCGACCTCTCCCACCGCCAGGTCGGGGACCTCGTGCTGCGCGCGGCGCGGCTGCGGGAGTCGAACTCCTTCCACCACGCGGTCGTGCACGGCGGCGCGTGGTTCACCGACGCGCGCAGCCGCGGTCGACTCTACCTGCACCACGTGGTGTTCCACGGCAAGGCGTGGTTCAGCCGGTTCACCGGCGAGCAGGCGGTCGACTACAGCGCCACCAGGTTCCTCGGCCCGAGCAAGTTCGCAGAGGCCGCGTTCACCGGCCCGGTGACCTTCGAGGGCTGCGAGTTCGCCGAGCCGATCGACTTCGAGCTCGCCCGGTTCCACGCCGGGCTGAACCTGGAGCCGGCCAGGCCGACGGTGGCGCGCACGCACGGCATGCACATCTCGCTGGAACACCCCAACAAGCTGCCCGACGGCTGGGTGGTGGAGCGCCGCGAAGGCGGCTTCGGACTGGTCAGGAGCTGACGTGCGAGGACGCGGGTTGTTGGTGGCGAGCGTGCTCGCCGCCGTGCTGGTCACGGTGACGACGACCGCCGTCCTGCTGCTGGTCGACCCCCGGCAGCCCAAGGCGGAGGCGATCAAGACCGGTGGGCTGGCCGGCGGCGCGGTCGTCGCGCTGTACGCGCTCTGGCTCAACGACCGCCGCCGCCGCACCGAGGAGGCGCGGCACCAGCTGGAGATCGAGAAGGTCACCGACGAGAAGTTCGCGCGGGCCGTCGAGCTGCTGGGCCACGAGGCCGACCAGGTGCGGGTCGGCGCGATGTACGTGCTGGCCGAACTGACCCGGACCACGCCGCGGTACAAGCAGACCGTGCTGAACGTGCTGTGCGCCTACCTGCGGCGGCCGTTCGAGCACGCCGCCGTCGACCAGAAGCCCGAGGACCCCGACCTGGCGTTCTTCGAGGAGGGCAGGCGCGTGGTGTCGCCGGAGGACGACCGGGAGATGACCGTGCGGATGACCGCGCAACGGCTGATCACCGACATGCTCCCGTGGGGCGCGGACCCGGACGAGACCCGGTACCACCTGGACCTGACCGGGGCGCGGCTCGTGCACTTCAGCCTCCAGGGCCGCAGGCTGGGCGGCCGGCTGATCGCGCGACGGGCCGACTTCTACGGGATCACCAAGCTCGGTGGGATGGAGCTCCACAAGCCCGCGCTGTTCTCCGGCGCCACGTTCCACGGTCGGGTGACCATTCAGGACGGCCTGTTCGAGGGTGGCATCTCGTTCGAGGACACCGCGTTCGAGCGCGAGCTCAACCTGACGGGTGCGCGGGTCGGCACGTTCCTGCACCTCACGCGCCGGCCACCGGAGGTGCTGGTCGGCACGCTGGAGGTGCTGGAGGGCACCGCGTACCGCAACGACCCGACCGGCTGGCCCCTAACCGGCGACGGACAGCCCCCGGCCGGCCTCCAGGGCCATGTCGAGCAGGACTGACGCGGCGGCGCTCACCGTCGGCGCGGTCACCACGGAGGTCTCGACCACCGGCGCGTCGACCAGCTCCACGAACCGCGCCCGGGTCGGCTTCGAGGCGAACGACCGCGGCACCAGCGCGACGCCCAGGCCGAAGCCGACGAAGTCCAGCAGCGAGTGCACGTCGTTGACCTCGACCGCGACCCGCCGGTCCACGCCCGCGGTGGCCAGCGCCCGGTCCACGTCGTCGCGCGTCCCCCAGTCGGGGTTGAAGTCCACGAAGGACTGACCGGTCAGCTCGGCCAGCCGCACCGACTCGCGCTCCGCGAACGGCAGCTCCGGCGCGCACGCCAGCACCAGCGGCTCGCTGGACAGGGTGGACGCCTTGAGGTCCTCGCCCGCGCGGCCCGCCGTGACGAACGCGAGGTCCAGCCGCCCGCCCCGGACCAGGTCGACCAGCTCACCGGAACCCGCCTGGCGCAGCCGCAGCTCCACGCCGGGGTGCAGCTCGTGGAACCGGGACAGCACGGCGGGCAGGTGGATGGCGTGCAGGCACTGGATGCTGCCGACGGCCAGCGTGCCGCGCAGCAGCCCCTGGACGGCGGCCACCGCGTCCCGCGCCGCGTCGATCGTGCCCAGCACCCGGCGGGCCTCGACCAGCAGCGCGCGTCCGGCCTGGGTCAGCTCCACCTGGCGGGTGCTGCGCACGAACAGCGGTGCGCCCAGCTCGACCTCCAGCGCCCGGATCGACGCGGACAGACCCGATTGGGCGACATGCATGCGCCGCGCGGCACGGGTGAAGTGGCACTCCTCGGCCACGGCCACGAAGTACTCGAGCTGGCGGAGTTCCAAGATTCATCACCCGTACTGCTGAATGGCATCAGGTTCTTCTGTTGGACAGCTTAATGCTTGGCACCCAAGCTGGGTACGCGAAGTCGCGTCGGTCGTTCGCGACCGCCTTGCCAGGCGACCGAGCCGCCGTCTGCGGAGCAGCGGCATCCCGACACAGGAGGTATTCCGACCATGCTGACTCGCCGAATCGGAGGGGTCGAGGTCAGCGCCATCGGCCTGGGCGCGATGCCGATGTCGCTCGAAGGCCGCCCCGACCGGGCGCAGGCGATCGAGACCATCCGCACCGCCCTGGACAAGGGCGTGACGCTGATCGACACCGCGGACGCCTACTCGGCCGACGACAGCGACTTCGGGCACAACGAGGAACTGATCGCGGAGGCGCTCAAGGGCGTCGACGGCGTCATGGTCGCCACCAAGGGCGGCCACACCCGCCTCCCCGGCGGCGACTGGGGCCTCGACGGTCGCCCCGAGTACCTGAAGGCGGCGTGCGAGGCGTCGTTGCGCAGGCTCGGGGTGGACGCGATCGACCTCTACCAGTTCCACCGGCCCGACCCGTCGGTGCCGACCGCGGAGTCGGTCGGCGCGCTGGCCGAGCTGCTGGACGCGGGCAAGATCAAGCTCGCCGGCGTGTCCAACTTCGACCCGGCGCAGATCCGGAAGGCGAACGAGGTGCTGGGCGGCCGTCTCGCGAGCGTGCAGAACCAGTTCTCGCCCGCGTTCCGCTCCAGCGAGCCGGAGCTGGAGCTGTGCGCGGAGCTGGACATCGCGTTCCTGCCGTGGAGCCCGCTGGGCGGCATCGCCGCGGCCGGCGAGCTGGGCGAGCGGTTCGCCGCGTTCGCCGAGGTCGCCCGGGACCGCGGGGTCAGCCCGCAGCAGGTGTGCCTGGCGTGGATGCTCGCCAAGGCTCCCCAGGTGGTGCCGATCCCGGGTTCGTCGCGGCCCGCGAGCATCTCCGACTCGGCCGACGCGGTGCACCTGCGGCTGTCGGAGGAGGAGCTGGTGCGTCTGGACGGGTGACGCCCCGGATGCGGTGGCGGGCGGTTGGCCGGACGATCTAGGCCGGACGTACCAGCACCACCGACCGAACGGGGACGTCGATGGCGACACACACCCGCCCGCGCACCACGACCGCCCGACCGGGTGCGCCGACCGTCACGCCGGCGGTCGTCCGGCGGCCGGTCGCCGGAGCGCCACCCACCGGTCGGCGGACCGCTCCACGACGGGGGGCCGGGGTCGCGGCACGCGGCCCCGGCCCGCGCGCTCCGTGCCCGGTACCGCCGGGAGCGGGATCCGGACTGGTCCCCGACGGCCGGGACGTCCTCGACGGTGACGACCAACAGTTGCGCAGGGTGGCACTCGGGTAGTCCCCGTTGCTCCGTTTTCGTGACTAATTAACACGAACCCTGGCGAATTGGTTAGACGTGCAGCACACTGCCCAACGAGTCAACCCCCTGCACTGGCTCGAGGAGTCCCGATGAACAACTTCAGACGCTCCGCCACAGCCATCCTGACCAGCGTCGGACTGGCCCTGCTCGGCCTCGCCGGCACCGCCCAGGCCGCACCCGTCGTCGACGACCACGCGATGGGCTCGCAGATCGCCAAGCACGAGGGGCGCGGCGGCCAGCGCATCGTGATCCCCACCGATCCGAGCGCCCAGGCCGTCGTCTACGGCATCGACGTCAGCGGGCACCAGGGCAACGTCGACTGGGCCTACTGGTGGAACCAGGGCAAGCGGTTCGCCTACGTCAAGGCGACCGAGAGCACCACCTACCGCAACCCGTACTTCGCCCAGCAGTACAACGGTTCCTACAACATCGGCATGATCCGCGGCGCCTACCACTTCGCGCTGCCGGACAAGTCGGCCGGCGCCACCCAGGCCGACTACTTCGTCGGCAACGGCGGCGGCTGGTCCCGTGACGGCAAGACCCTGCCCGGCGCGCTGGACATGGAGTACAACCCGTACGGCTCGACCTGCTACGGGCTGTCCAAGGCGAGCATGACCTCGTGGATCAAGTCGTTCAGCGACCGCTACCAGGCCCGCACCGGGCGCTGGCCGGTCATCTACACGTCCACGAGCTGGTGGAACCAGTGCGTGAGCGGCGACTTCAGCTCCACCAACCCGCTGTGGGTCGCCCGCTACTCGACCGCCGTCGGCACCCTGCCCTACGCCTGGCCGATCTACACGATCTGGCAGTACTCGTCGTCCCCGATCGACCAGAACGAGTTCAACGGCGCCTACGACCGACTGCAGGCGCTGGCCAACGGCTGACGCCGCCACCCGCCGGGGGGGGGCGGGGGGCCGCGCGCGCCCCCCCGCCACCGCCGCCCGCGGCGCGCCGGCCGGCCCCCCGCCCGCCCACCC